>DATNET010000585.1:0-14109 GCA_035606745.1 Tepidiformaceae bacterium | reverse complement strand
TGGGGCGCTTGGACCGTTCATGTACGCGAATCTGCATTACAACCGCCTCTATCAAGGTCAAATCACAGCGCATGACTTCGTAACCGGAGGAGCTCGTTCCGCGCTCGTCTTCGTCGTGGTCGCAACCCCGTTTTGCGTGTTGGCGGTGTTGGGCCTCCACACGAGTGGCCGTCTTCGTAGGTGGCCCCAGGACCTCATCGTGATGTTGTGGTTCCTGGCGTCCGTGGTTGGCGTGGCGAGCACCGCCCACTTCTTGACGCACTATGACGTGATGTTGCTTCCGGCGATCGCATTGTTGGCTGCCGCACTCGCAGAGGCGAGGCCGCCGCTTCTCCGGTCGCGAACGATGCTGGGCGGCGTGGCCGCATTCATCGTGCTATCCGCTGTCCCGGCGGCCCGGCAGGCCGCGGATGTCTACCTGGCAGGCGGCCCTATCGCCCGCCACGCACAGCAAGTGCCAGTTGATGAGGCCGCGCGGGAGCCGCAGACAGAGGAGATCGGCGCGTTTCTCAAGGCACACACGTCGCCGAATCAGACGATCTGGAACTACGGCCGCGACAGCCAGATCTATTTTTACGCCGGACGGAGCCCGGCCGTCCGATTCTTCTACGATCGGCCCTATTGGCTCGATAGCGCGACGTTGACGGAGACGATTGCGAGCCTTCGCAAGGCCCGCCCCGAGTATGTCGTCGACACGGTGGGGGGTGAACCGTGGGATTACCATCCCCCGGAGCTCGTGGCGCTCCTTGGGCAGCAGTACGACTACGTCGGAAAGCTGGAGTACGCACAGCTCTACCGGCTCAAGGCCGCCGACTGATCAGACGCCGCTACGACCCAAAAGAGGCTGCCGAAACCGGCAGCCTCTTTTGGGATTGATAGTCGGTGGTACCGGGTTAGACCCGGTGACACCAGACCCAGTGCTCCTTGTCGGCGGTGCCGACGTTTCGCCAGTCGGGCCGGCGGGTTCGGCATTCGTCGATGGCGATGGGGCAGCGTGTGTGGAAGACGCAGCCACTCGGTGGCCGAAGCGGGCTTGGCACGTCGCCCAGGAGGATGATGCGCTCGCGTTGGCGTTCGATTTCCGGGTCCGGGATCGGCACGGCCGAAAGTAGCGCCTTCGTGTAGGGATGGAGCGGGTTCTCGAAAATCGAGTCCCTGTCGCACAACTCCATGATGTGCCCGAGGTACATGACTGCCACGCGGTCGCTGATGTGGCGAACGACGGAGAGGTCGTGAGCGATGAACAGGTAAGTGAGGTTGAATTGGTCCTGCAGGTCCTGGAGCAGGTTAATGATCTGCGCCTGGATAGAAACGTCGAGTGCGGAGACTGGTTCGTCGCAGACGATGAAGTCCGGCTCAACTGCGAGAGCCCGGGCGATGCCGATACGCTGCCGCTGGCCACCGGAAAATTCGTGCGGGAAGCGGTTGGCGAAGTAGGGGTTCAGACCGACGGTCTGGAGGAGGTTTTGGACCTTCTCCTTTTTTTCCTTACCGCTGGCGAGGTGGTGAATGGTGATCGGCTCACTGATGATGCTGCCGACCGACATGCGGGGGTTCAGGCTCGCATATGGGTCCTGGAAGATCATCTGCATCTTGCGGCGGAAGCGGCGGAGCTCCCGGCCCTTGATCTTGGTCAGGTCGGTGCCTTCAAAGTCCACGGTGCCGGCGGTGGGGCGCGTGAGTTGGAGGACGCCCTTGCCGGTGGTGCTCTTGCCGCAGCCGGATTCGCCCACGAGGCCAAGGGTCTCGCCGCGTTTCACCGTGAAGCTGACACCGTCAACGGCGCGGACATCGGCCACTTTGCGCTGAAAGATCAATCCGGCCGTGACCGGGAAGTAGACCTGAAGGTCCTTTACTTCGACGAGTGTCTCGCCGATCGTGCCGACCCTCTGGCGTTTTGAGGAGCTAACCTGCTGCGCCAACTGCGACCTCCCTGTGCACGCGTTCCGATTCCCAGCACGCGGCGTAGTGTTTCTCGCCCACGAGTCTAAACGGAGGATACTCCTCGCGGCACTGGTCCACTCGCCAGGCGCAGCGGGGGTAGAACGGGCAGCCCGGCGGCAGGTGTGCGAGGTCAGGCGGCAGGCCCTCGATGGGGACGAGCTTCTCCTTGCGCGTCTCATCGAGACGAGGGACGGAGTTGAGCAAGCCCACGGTGTATGGGTGCTTCGGATTGGCGTAGAGCTCCTGCGCCGTTGCCGTCTCGATCACCTTGCCGGCGTACATGACGTTCACGCGGTCAGCATAACGGGCAACAACGCCAAGGTTGTGCGTAATGATGATGACGGCGGTACCGAACTCCCGGCTCAGCCGGTTCATGACCTCGAGGATTTGGGCCTGGATGGTCACGTCGAGGGCCGTCGTGGGCTCGTCGGCGAGGAGGAGCTTGGGGTTGCAGCTCATGGCCATCGCGATCATCACGCGTTGTCGCATGCCACCCGAAAACTGATGGGGGAAATCGTCCAGCCGGCCCTTGGCTTCGGGGATGCCGACCATTTCGAGCAACTCCGCGGCGCGGTCCCGGGCGGCCTTGCCATGGAGGTTCATGTGCAGCTCGAGCGCCTCGGTCATCTGGCGGCCGATTGTGAGCACCGGGTTGAGCGAAGTCATCGGCTCCTGGAAGACCATCGCAATGTCGTTGCCACGCACTTTGCGAATCTCGTCTTCATCGAGCTTCAAGATGTCCCGGCCCTGGAACAGGATTTCGCCGGAGACAATTTTGCCGGGTGGTTGGGGGATGAGGCGGAGGATCGAGAGCGCCGAGACGCTCTTGCCACAGCCGGACTCGCCAACGAGCCCGAGGGTCTCGCCTTCTTCGACCACGTACGAGGTGCCGTCAACCGCCTTGACGGTCCCCTCCTGCGTGTAGAAGTACGTACGCAGGTCCTTAACTTCGAGTAGCGCCATCGCGTCTCCTTCTTCCGTCCCCGGCCACCCGGAGCGCACCAGTTCTGCTCTGCTCGAGTTCTATGGGGAAGAGGAGACTCGAACTCCTACGCCTTTCGGCACATGATCCTAAGTCATGCTCGTCTGCCAATTCCGACACTTCCCCACGAGTGCGCCGATGGCCCGCGGATGGAATAACCAGGAGCGAACCATCGAAGGCGGAACTGGATTTGGTGAGCCGCGAAGGACTTGAACCTTCAACCTAGTGATTAAGAGTCACTTGCTCTGCCAATTGAGCTAGCGGCCCGCCGAGCGACGCGCGGGAGTATACCACGGTGGGGTTGGCGTACAGCAACCCGCACCAAAATAGCGTACGCGACGGGGCTGCTAGGTGCATCGCCGATGAACCGAAGGTGAAGACGCCGGCACTGGCGAAGAATGCCGGCCGCGTTTCGTATAGTGACCGAGCCAAGATGTCATCGGCAGCCGGCGAAATCGCAGCTCCGCGCGTCGCGCTCGTGATTTGTTGGAAAAGCGTTAGAACGGCCAGCAGTGGGCCGCTAAAGGTGGATCGTGCCGCAGTCCTGCGAGGTCGCTTTGATCCAGAACGCACCGCCGTTCGAAGCGACGAGGTCCGAGGCGTACGCGGGGATCCCGGGGGCGTAATCGAACCAGGTATTGCCCTGCTGCTGGTAGACCTCTGAGAAGCAGCCCGTGGCGCGATACAGGAGGTCTGGCAGAGAGGCCGATGCCGGGAGCGTCACGAGATTCCAGCCGCCGGGCGTGAGCGCGAGCGTGGCGCCGTCGGCGCGGGGCGTGGGTGTTGGCGAAGGTGTGGGCGACGGCGTGGCAGTTGGTGAGGGGGTGGGAGTCATCGTCGGTGTATCGGTCGGCGTGGCGGTGGCCGTGTCTGGCGAACTCGAGGGGGACGGCGTTGTGCCACCGCCACCGCCGACAACTGCTTGAGGACATGTATCAAAGGTTGCGAACAGTTCGACCACCCATGCGACCTTGCTTCCGTTTAGGCCGCTCATTTTCGCAAGGCCCACGCATTCTACGTTCGCTCCAATGAACGAGGGGACCCACACTCCTCCGCCGCCTTCGGCCGTCATGATCGTGAGCGCTTGAGTGCCGGTTACGTCAATCTGGCCCGACGCTTCTACCACCGCCAGGCCCTCGCCGCCCGCGGCCTCGTTCGACGGGTACCCGCACTCGACCGCGCGATCGGCCCACGGAAATTGCCCCTCGGGTGGGTCGGCAGAGTGGCCCTGCGCGCCAGCGTTGTTCGCGAGAAACTGAGCGTAGCCCGCCGCCGCGGCGTTGAGCGGCGCCGAGAGCGTTAGCGGAAATGAACCCTGGATATTCTGGTCGCGCCAGGACTGCAGCTGAGCAAGGAAGGCTAACTCTTCGGTGGTGTTGGTGTGCGCGAGGCAAGGCGCCAGTGCCCTGGCGTCGTTTTGTTGGAGCGTTGCGAGGGTGGCGGTGATCGTGATCGCCATGAATCCGATGACCATCAACAGCCATGAGGCCGACCTTCGGCGCATTCTAGCGGCGCCTGGCGAGGAGGAGCCGGCGTTGAGGTTCGATCGATCCATGCCCTTCCCTACTGCCGTTCGGCGTTTGGCGGGACCTCTGCCGAGGTGGTTCCGACCATAACATCGCGCTGGCTGTAAAGGTCAAGCCACCAAGTGGGCCTCCCCGGCGGAATTTGCAGTGAGTTTACGGTTCTCGAGCCCCAACCAGAAGCGATCCGTCTGCATGGAAGTCGGCGTCGGGGGACGTTAGTATGGGGACGATATTGGGGGACCGCTTTGACGCTCACCATGACTTCCGCCCCGGCCCGGTCAAGCCGATTCCAGGTGCCGCGCCACCGGGACTCCCTGCTCGTCCGTTCGCACCTGCTTAGTCGGCTCCACGAAAGCGTCGGGAACGGCCTGATCGTGGTCCAGGCACCCGCGGGCTACGGCAAGAGTACGTTGCTGGGCGATTTCGCGGCCGAGGTGGCGGCTAACTACACCGTCTGTTGGCTTTCGCTCGACTCGTCTTGCTCCGTCCCGGAGGTCCTCGCGGCAGAACTTGCAATGGCGTTGTTGGGCGAAGAGGATTTCGTGCCGCCCGCGGCCGTTGGTCGCACTGGTGACCTGAAGGCATACCTGGGCGCCATCCTGAACCAGGCAATCGAACAATCTGAACTGCCGCTCCTGCTGGTCTTCGACAACATCCAGGAGCTAGGCGTAGAGGACGACGTAACCATTGACCTCATGGACTGGCTCGTCGAGAGCGGCCCGCAGGGCACGGAGATCATCCTCGCCGGGCGCGAGCTTCCCGCGATTGGTGTCGTGGACTGGCGCATTGCTGGCGGCGATGCGGTTGTCTTCGGCAGCGCCGACCTTGCGTTCAGCGAAGAGGAGGTCGCCGCGCTGTGCGAACGGTCTGGGCACGCCGGCGACGCCGCGGACTTGTGGCAGGCGACGGGTGGATGGCCGGTCGCGGTCATGGCGACCTGTTCAGGAACGATTGCCGACGGCAGTGCCAGGAAAAAGCCCCAGGATGCAGCCTGGGCGAGGTACCTCGGGGCGCAGGTCCTCGCGGCCGTGCCCGAACACCTCCAGGAGGCGCTCCTGCGGCTTGCACCGCTGCCGGTAATGGATGCCTGGCAGGCGGACGAACGTATCGGGCGCACCGCCTGGGTAGAGCTCGCGGCGTGGCTGCGAGCCCACGACTTCCTCTATGAAGCACTGGATGGCGGCCGTTTTCGCCTGAATCCGATGGTGCGGTCGTTCCTTTGTGATGAATACCAACGACTCGAACCGGCGGCATTCGACGACACGCTTGGCGACCTCATCGAAACGCTGGCGCACGAGGGACGGACGTCCGAAGCGATCGAGCTCGCGCGGCACGATGGCCAGGAGCGGCGTCTCGCGGACGTGCTCGAGGCGTCGGCGCAGGAGTTGCTCCACCGCGGCGCTTTCGCCCAGCTCTGGCGTGGTCTCGAATCGGTGCCGTTATCGTTGCTCGAAACGCGGCCGGTGCTGGCGGGAGTGCGCACGCGGGTGCTCGTGCACCTCGGCCGCCCGCAGGATGCGCTCGAAGAGGCCGACCGGCTCCTCGCCGACCCGTCCTTCACGGGCGCGGCGCGGGTGCACGCGATACTGGCGAAGATGAGGGCCCTCCGGCTCTTTGGTAAGCGCGACGAAGTGGTCGAAATGTCGAACCGGGTACGGGCCATTGAGGATTGCGGCGGCGACAGTGCCGTGCTGGCCGAACTGGCGTACGCAGAAGCTGATGTCGCGCTGTCCGTGACCGCTGACCTGCCGCGCGCGGAACGGATGCTGCGAGAGACGATCAAACTTTGCGACGATGCGGGACTCCAGGCGCTCGGCCTCCTCGCTTCGTCGACCCTCGGCCAGACCTTGACGATGAAGGGGAACGCCCCGGCGGCGGTGGACATCCTCGTACGTGCAGCGAGTGGCTGGCGCCGGATCGGGAGGAGCGCCAACCTCGGCTGGGTGCTCAACAACCTTGGCATGGCGTACTTGCAGGTTGGAGACTTCGAAAGCGCAGTGACAGTGCTGGCGGAGGCGCGGGACGAGGGCGAACGCTGCAAGAACCCGCGGAATGCAGCGTACGCGATTGCATCCATGGGCGACGCCGAACTGGCGCTTGGCCACTGGGACCGCTCGCGCGAGCTGTACGAGGACGCGATAAGGATTTGTGCTGAAGAGGCGCCAGACGAGACGCTGGCGGCGCTTTCCATTTGCGGGCTGGCCGGGGCGTTGCTGGGCCTTGGCGACCTTCAGCAGGCGGACTATTTCATTCAGCGTGCCGTCCTCGTCGCCACCGCCTCTTCGAACTCCTTCGAAATGGCAACATGCCGTTTACAACAGGCGGCGGTGGAATCCGCGAACGGCGACCACGCCACCGCGGTCGCCATGGCGAGCGAGGCCGTGGAGCTGTTCACGGCGATGGATACGCAGACGAGCCTGTGTGCCGCCTACTACCGGCTGGCGATGTGCCAGTTCAAGGCCGGGCATCGGCAAGATGCCCAGGAAACGCTACAGACGTTGAAGGAGCTGCTTACGGACCCCTGGATGGTCGGTGCGTTGGTGCCGCTGTTGCGTGAGCAGCCGATGTTTGCGCAGTGGGTGGCATCTCGCAACCTTGCCGGCCGGGCGTTCCGTGAGTTCATCGAGCGGCAGCCGTTCCCGGGTGAGGAGGATGTGGCGGACGAAGACGCCGTGCCTGCCAGCCGCTTCCCCGTGGTCGTGGCGAAGAGCCTTGGGCCGTGCTCCGTGTCGGTTGGTGGGCGGGAAGTGACCGAAGAAGGGTGGTCCAGCCTGCGCGCCAAGGAGCTGTTCTTCTTGTTCCTCGCGAACCCGGCCGGCTTACGAAAAGAAGAGGCCGTGGGGCACCTCTTCCCGGAATTGGCGCCCGCCAAGTGCAATAGTGCCTTCCATTCCAACCTCTACCGGCTTCGGAAGGCGATCTACCAGGAGAGCGTAATCAAGCGCGATGGTGGATATGTGCTCAATCCCGACGGCACCTTTAGCTGGGATGTGGAGCAGTTCGAAGGGGTGTTGGCGGAGGCCCAGGCGTTGCCCGCGGGTTCGGAAGAACGCGCAGCTGCGTATAAGAGCGCGCTCACGCTCTACCAGGGTCCGTTCGCTGAAGCGTTCTACTCCGAATGGGCGGAGGTGGTCCGGCGCCGCACCGCCGAGCGTTCGCACCAGGCGCTTTCGACGCTCGCCGGCTATTACGCCGGCCGGCAGCAGTTCGACGAGGCGGCAAGTTGTATGCAACGCGTGCTGGCCAGCGACCACCTGAACGAAGAGGCGGCGTACCAACTGGCGACGTACCGCACGCGCGGCGGCCAAACCACACTCGCCCTGGCGTTCATCGACGACTACCGGCGCTCGTATGCGGACGAATATGGAGAAGATGTCCCGGAGCGATTCGTGCACTTGCGCGCGCAGATCGCGGCCGGCGGGCATGGTTAGCAGCTCTCCGCTCACGACCGGTCCTTGCGCTGGAATGAATGCTGGCGCGGTGGACGAGCTTCCCGTGGAGGCTGAGGCGGGCTCCGCGAGAGATCTGCGAGAGGCGAGTGGCTACAGTTCCGGCGAAATCACATTTTCGCCGGAGGGATCCACCCATGACCCGACTGTTCTCGGCCCGCATGTTCACCGTCCTCATCGCCCTGACCGCACTCGCCACCATCGCCCTTGCGGGAGCAGCTCCGCTCCAGTCCTGGTAAACAGGACGCAGCTTTTTGAGTGAGCGGCGAAGCCAGGGAACGCTGGCGCGCTTAGAGCGTGCCGGGGAACTTCCCTGGCTTTGCGTTGTCCTGCTCCTTTTCGCGGTCCAGCAGTTTACGATTCGACGGCTGGGGGTCGAAGGCGTCCAGTCGGACATCCGCCGGGCGCTGTTTCTCGTCATTGCCATCCTGTTTATGGGACTGGCCCTGCACTACCGCCGATTTTTCGGAGCGTGGGTGATGGCGGCCGGGATCGGGCTCAACCTGGTGCCAATCATTGCCCACGGGGGCCTCATGCCGGTGTCCTACGATACCGTGCACGATTCGGGTGCGTTTCCCGAAATCACCCGGGCAGACATCGGCAAGCAGCTGGGGAACGGCAAAGACATCCTGCTAGAGCGGCAGGACATCCACTTCTCATGGCTGTCGGATCGGTTCGTTGTCGACGTGCCCGCGTATGGGACGAACATCTACAGCGCCGGAGACTTCGTGTTGTTCACCGGCGTGGTGCTCGTGATTTTGCAGCTCGCCGGTACGGAAGCGTGGCGGCTGAAACACCCGCGAGCTCAGAGCGAGCCAATCGTCTGACGGTATTCGCGCGAGTACGGCGCGAGACCTGCTTGGGGTGCTACGCTGCAGCCAAACGAGGCTGGAGGCAGGCGAGTGCGATACGTCATCTACGGTGCGGGCGGCATTGGCGGGGCCATCGGCGGGCGGCTCTTTCTCGCGGGCAAAGATGTGCTGCTCATTACGCGCGGTGCACACATGGATGCGGTTCGGGCAGACGGGCTGCTGTTACGCACGCCCGAAGGCGACCATCGGCTGCCAGTGGCTGTGGCAGGCCATCCCAACGAGGTGGAGTTCCGGGATGGCGACGTGGTGCTGCTGACGATGAAGACGCAGGACACGGAGCCGGCCCTTCGTGACCTTGAACTCGCGGCCGACACGTCGATTCCGGTCGTCTGCGCGCAAAACGGCGTCGAGAACGAACGGCTCGCGGCGCGGCGCTTTGCCAACGTCTATGCGATGCTCGTCGCGCTCCCGGCCACGTTCCTGACGCCTGGCGAGGTGATCGCCTCCGGGGCGCCGCTGAGCGGCGCGCTCCACTGCGGCCGGTACCCCGGTGGCGTGGACGACACAATTGCTGCCGTTGCCGCCGACCTTCGCGCCAGTCATTACCGCTGTGAGTGCGTACCCGATGCCATGCGGTTCAAGTATCGCAAGCTGATGTTCAACCTCGGGAACGGCCTTGAGGTGATAACGAGCGGCACCGCCTGGGGCGCCACCGGTGCGCTCGGCGACTTTTCGGCGAAACTGCGCGACGAAGCGGCTGCGTGCTACCGCGCCGCGGGCATTGACGCCATCTCCTCTGATGAGTACACGGAGCGGGTCTCATCGCACTACCGGGCGCAGCCAATCGACGGCCAACCACGCTCGGGGAGTTCGACTCGCCAGAGCGTCTTGCGCGGTCACACGACGGTCGAGGTCGACTACCTGAACGGCGAAATTGAACTGCTGGGCAAGCTCCATGGTGTGCCGACGCCGTACAACACGGTCGTCCGGCGCGAGGCGGTGGCGACGGCTGCACGCGGCGGCGGAGAAGGCCGGCCTATCGAAGATCTGCTCGCACTTGTCGAAAAGGAACTGGCTGTTGGAAGGCTGACCTAGCGGCGGAGGACGTTCAAAGCCGCCGGGCCGTCAATACGGCAGGCCATTGAGGCCGTACAACGTGCGCGACAGGGAGACGCGGCCGAGATGGCCATTGCCGTGGCCAATAAGGCCGTGTCCGATGGCTTCCATTCGTGGGATCTCACCCCACGGCCGGATGAACTGCGGCGTCGCGAGGTATTCCATGGACATCGCAGCAATGCGCGGGACGACGACTTCGGCGACCGCGCGTGTGTAAGCATTGAACTCTTCCGGCTCCGGAAAGCGCAGCGAGTAGGCGTCTTCCGGGTCCTGGCCAGTGCCCTGATCGACCCTCGGCAGCGCCCACCGTGCATCGAACGATTGCTGCAACCAAACGGGCTGCTCGCGTTCGAAGACAAAGTGCACGATGTTGTCGATTGTGCGCACTACGTGCCAGATGTCCCAGCCGATGGAGTTGGTCGCCGCACCACGCGTGTCGCAGAGCTGTTCGACGGATAGGCCCGCTGTCGCCAATTCACAGTATTGCAGGACTCGTCCGACGAGCACGGAGTACTGGGCGGGCATTGTGGGCGGATTGCCCATCCCGGGTAAGTTGGCCACGAATCACCACCTTTGGCCCGGATTGCGGGCTTGTCGCGAGCTACTATTGCCGCCGTGCGCCGGGTGTCGCGTCGAGCTTAGCCGCGAGAATCGCCTTTTGCGAATCCATCTCGGCCCGCGCGTGCGCGATCTGCTCCGCAGACAGGTCGAGGTTATAGAAGTCTCTTTTCCAGGCTGCGTCTGGCGCCCAGCGAAACGGCGATTGGACCGTCGTCCGGGGCGCTGTCGCCGATTCGAGCAGTTGTAGAGCCAGGGCCAGTGCCGCGCGTTGGTTTTCGACATCATGCGGACGCCCGGCTGAATTGCCCAGCGGGTAGTCGTTGAAGAGCAGCCGCGCCACGCCGGCGTGTTCGACGATATCGCGAGCGCATCCCATGACGACCGTCGGGATGCCGTTCGCTTCAAGATGGCGCGCTGTCAAGCTTATTGTCTGGTGGCACACCGGGCAGTTTGGCACCAGGATCGCGGCATCCACATGATCGTCGCGGAGGAGCTCCAATGCTTTCGGAGCATCGCGTTCGACCGTGAGGCGTTGGCTGCGAAGCGTGGGGACGCCGATGAATCGGTGGTTCAGCTCCCCGACCGTGCCGGCGGCGACGGCCTCATGCATGCGCCGAAGCGGAAAATACGTGTTGCTGTCTTCGGCGGAGGTATGTTTGCGGTCATAGCCGACGTGCGAGATGCGGAGGTCGGGCGCCGGATCGACAGGAAGGCTGTAAACCTCCGAGAACTTGGCATCGGCGTTGTAGGGCGCCCATGGTCCCTGGTCGCCGGCCTCGGGCTGAAAAGGCGCGGCAGTGGTTATCAACGCAATCCGGCTTTTCGCCAGCGGTTTGCCCAATGGCGCAAACGGCGCCGTCTCGTTGTGCGCCCAGCGATATGGGTTGTCGTATCCGAGTGAAAGGTAATACGCCCTCGAGCGGTCGATATAGCGGATAGGCAAGTCGAGCGCCGCCTCAATCGGCTCCGCCCGGGATGTGGTGATTGCCGACATGAATCCTCCGTTTCTCAGCTGCCCTTAGCGTCCAGCAAAGCATCAGCATGGCTGTGGGCAAGGCTGAGCCAATGCAGGAGAGCATACCGGATCGCCCTCCGCTTGCCTTCCCGGCCACTCCGTCGATAGAATGGGCCAGCAATTGTTGAGTAAGTCGCTCGACAAACTTCATTGCAGCGGACGCCAATGCATATCGACCCGTTGATCGCCCTCGCCGGGCTCCTCGTCGGTTTCGTCGTCGGATTGACTGGCATGGGCGGCGGTGCCCTTACGACGCCGTTGTTGGTCCTGGTGTTTCGTGTACAGCCCCTGGCAGCAGTTTCAAGCGACCTCGTTGCGGCCGTCGTTATGAAGCCAGTCGGTGGGGCGGTCCACCTGCGCAGCGGCACGGTGAACAGGCAGATCGTTGGCTGGTTGGTGCTTGGCTCCGTCCCAGCAGCATTTTCGGGCGCCTTGTTGCTTCACGCCCTCGGCGATGGAAGCGGCGTGCAGAACGCAATCAAGATTGCCCTCGGAGTTGCGTTGATCGCGGGTGCCGGCGGGATAGTGTTTCGCGCAATCACGACATCTTCGCGGAGCGTTTCGGCGGCCGCGGGGCCCGAGCATCCCTCCCGCTGGCACATTACGCTCACGGTCGTCATTGGCATCGCGGGCGGACTGATCGTTGGTCTCACGTCCGTTGGGTCAGGCTCGATCATGATCGTGTTGCTGATGCTGCTTTATCCGCGGCTGAGCACGTCCGAGCTCGTCGGGACCGACCTCGTGCAGGCCATCCCGCTCGTTGCGGCGGCCGCGGCTGGTCACCTGTTGTTTGGCGATTTTCGGCTCGGCCTGACCGTTTCGTTGCTGATCGGAAGCATTCCCGGCGTCTACGTGGGCGCACGCCTCTCGGCCAGGGCCAACCTGCGATTCATCCGGCCAGCATTGGCGGTAGTCCTCCTGCTGTCGGGGGCGAAGCTTCTCGACGCGAGCAATCTCGAACTCGGGTTGTTGTTCGTCGCGGTCACGGCAGGGGTCGTTATCGTCTGGTCATGGCGCCGGCGCCCGTGGCTAGTGCGTCCAGGCGCCGTTGCAGCCATCGAACCGTAGGTTTCCCCAACGTCGCATCGCAGCGATGCGCGTGGCACAGACCGATCCGGGGCGAAAGGCACCGCTACTGCGGCTCGCGAGGCGCCGAGGTCAGCGCGTGCTCGATGCGTTCCCGGATCTGGTGGACGGAAGGCAACGACGAGAAGCGGACGAAGGTCGTGACGGGTACTTCGCGGAGGCCATTTTCAAGCTTTCGATCACGGAAGCCAAGCTGCCGGTGGGCGGTGACAGTGCCATCCGCCCAGACAGCGACGACGAGCCCGAGCTGCGAATGCGACAGCGTCTCGAAGACTTCGTGCGATACCGATTCCACGTCCATTTCCACACCACCCGGCAAGCCACCCTACCAAGCCTTCGCAACGATCGCCAATGCGGCGTGGTGCCGTCGCTGGTAGCTGGCTAAGCGACTGGCGCTGGTGCGGGCGATGAGCCTTCGTCCGCAGCGTGAGCCTTTGCCCGACGGCAGAGCGCGGTGATCGGGTCCAGGTAGTGCTCGGCGGTGCGGCGATGGCCTTCTGCATCGAGGTGCAAACGATCGCCCTGCAACGACGCTTTCCGAGGATCCCGGATCGCTGCGATGTCAGATGCGCCCCAGTATTCGACGTGGAGCGAGCGACAAAGGGCTCCCATCGAATCGTCGACGCTGCGTCGCTTCGCAGCGATGCGCGCGGCGGACGCCGAATCGGTTGCCCATTGGTCGCCGCCGGAGGGCCCGATGACTAACAGGTATGGGCTTTCGTCGCGAAGCAGGCTGTGAATCGTCGCGGTCGCTACCTCGATCACCTGACCAGGTTCGAAATAGGCGCTGCCGCCCACGGTTCGCTGGGCGGTCCGGCGAAGCGTTTGGAAGGCCCCATTGTGCGCCAGCCATGGCGTCGCGGCCGCGCGCAAGGAGGCGGCAGCGACGGCGCCGCCGATGGGGCCGAGCTTGCGTTCGAGTCGTACCGGCACCGATTCGTAGAGGAACCAGAAGCTGGAGATGGGAAACACCACGAGATCCGGCCGGGACTCGGCCATCCACTGTGCGGCGACGCGAGGCAGCCTTGGTGTCGGCCAGGCTATCCGGGCGGTGATCTCGACGGGCTCGCCAAGCGCCTGGGAGAGCGGCCCGCGCATGCGGTTGGGAAACAAGTCCTCCGCGGCTATCCTGGCGTCGCCACCTCGTGCATTGCTGTTCAACAGGCCGAGAATTCGCACGGGAGCACGGTACCGCGTGACCTCCGATGCGTCGAGGAGTGGCCAGGAGAGGGCTGCTTCCGGCAGCTTTCCCGAACGCGCCCCCAGACGGAGGTCATGGGTGCCGAGCGCCATATTTTCGTGACACCGCGCCAGAATTCCGCAACATCTCCCTGCTACGTTCCTCATGACATCAGAGAAAGAGGCGTCATTTGGCAGGATCAATGGAAGTGGCCGCGATCGAAACGAGCGGCCTCAAAAAGCAGTACGGCAAGGTCAGCGCTCTGCGAGGGCTAGACATAAGCGTGCCGCGAGGGAGTATTTTCGGGTTCCTTGGACCAAACGGTTCTGGGAAAACCACCGCGCTGAGCATCCTCGCAGGGCTGGCCCAGGCGACCGGTGGCTCGGCCCGTATTTGCGGTATGGACGTCAACACCGAGGGGATGGCGGTGCGAGAACG
>DATNET010000561.1:0-3137 GCA_035606745.1 Tepidiformaceae bacterium | reverse complement strand
CAAACCGCTTCGAAACGAAGTACGCCGGGTCGTCGGGATTGAAGTAGATCAGGCCGCCCTTCCAGTACTGGTCATCGTCCCGTTGGACGAGGGCGGCACCGGAAGCCTCGGCCATGACCGTCGTTCCCTGGGGGCCGATGCGCCAGCCCTGCGCGCCCATCCGCGCCGCCATCACGACCACGGCGAGCGCCGGAACAATCGCCAGGACCAAGACAGCGGCAGGGATGACCGCCCGGCTGTTCGTAATGACACCCCACGTCGCCAGGGAGGTAAGCAGGAACGCTGTAGCGAGCGCAACGATCAGCGTACCGAGCGCGCCGGACATCGCATCGCGGAAGCGCCGCTGCCGTTCGAACGATGCCGCGGGCGCGGCTGGATCGACTTCAAACCGTGAGCCTTCGACGCTCCACACGATCGCGCTGAGCAGTCCGGTGAGGAAGGCCTGGACTACGACCGGCCAGAAGACCGAGAGGACTGACTTGTCGACAAACCGGTTCGGCGTGCCATCCAGGGCGAAGTGCATGGGCAGCCGCGCTGGCATCGAACTGTAGTCCAGAGCTCCGATGATCGCCGTGGCAGCCGTGATGGCGGCCGCCAAGACCACCCAGACGAGCCACCGCCTCGACCGGTGGACCGGCAACGCGGCCGCCGCACCGATGTGCTGCCCCGCGTACCAATCACCGGCCGTTTTGGCCCGCGCCAGACGGGCATGCACCAGGTAGTAGGTACCGACGGTGAAGATCAACGACATGACCGGTGCGACGACTACGATCACTCCGACAGGAGCCGTGAGGCTCACCGCCAGGGTTACCGCGGCTGCCAGCAACGTGCCGAGGAGGAGCCCGACACGGTAGAGCCGCCGCAATTCGCCGATGATCGGCTCGCCCGTATGGTCCGGCGGGAGGCGTACTCCGAACTGTAGCGTTGGCGGCATGAGCGTGGCCGCGAGCCAGCCCGCCCCCGTTACGGCGACGATGATGATGAGGCAGGGCACGAGGTCTGGGTTCATGGATGGGCGTGCCTTTCCGCCACCGGGTTGCGGGGCGCAGTGAACGATTCGATAAGCTCACGGCTGCGTTTGAGGATGGCTGCTGGCTCCACGCCACGGGCGGCCGCTTCGGCAACCAGCGCGCGATAGCGTTCATCCCACGAGACGCCCAGTTCCGGAACAGAGGGCGGCTCGCACACGACAGCCCCTCGCCGCCGTCCGAGCGTGATGAAGCCCTCGCGCCGGAGCTCTTCGTACGCACGATTGACGGTGTGCACATTGATTCCCAGTTCGGCGGCGAGCTGTCTGGTGGAAGGCAGCCGGGATCCGGGCTCAAGGGCGCCGCCACCCACACCATCCACGACCTGGTTGCGCACCTGCCGATAGATGGGGACATCGCTGGCGAAGTCCAACACGATGAACATGTCCCGAGCATAAATGATCTAGCACAACTAGATCAATAGTGGCCTCGGCCATCTGTCCGTGATACGTGTGCCCGAAAATCAGCTGGGCTCGGGCGATTGCCGAGGCGAAGGCTCGGCGACGGCGAGCCGGACTCCCTCCACGCCGACGGCCGCCATCAGCGCTTCCGGGACGTATGCCGGCGCGATTCGCTCACTCAACACCGAGAGGTCTCCGTAGCCGGCTGCCGTGAACCAGCGCAGCACCTGGGCGTTGGTGTGCCGATGCACATGTCGCGGCGTCCAGCGATCGCGAGCCGCGTGCATCGCTTCTCGCCACGTGTACGTGGCCGCATGCGGATTGTTTCGCGCCTCCGCCCGCTGGTGAAGGATGTAGAGCGGCGCCCACGGTGCCAGCGCCACGGTCTGTAGCGGCTCCGGCAGGCGCGAATAGATCGGACGGATCGCCGATTCGACGGTGTACAGGAGTCTGCGCAGGCGCGTGCGCTGTTCGTCGTACCGGCTGTAGACCCAGATGTAGAGCCGGCCGCCCACCTTTGGCAGTCGCGAGATGCTCGTGAACGCCGCCCGCGTGGAATAGGTGTGGTGGAGCACGCCCTGTGAATACACGAAGTCGAACTGTGCTTCTTTGAACGGCGGGGCGAAGGCAGAGGCCTGCACAACGTGGAGAAACGGGTTCTCCTGGAAGTGCTTGAATGCGGCATCGACAGCATGACTGAGGTCCAGCCCGACGATCTCGCACTGCTGCGTGCGGACGACGTGGTCGGCGATGCCCCCAATGCCGATGCCGACTTCGAGCACGAGCTTGTCGCGGAGCTGTTTATGTTCGACGTCAAGGGCGAAGTCCATGCTTCGAAAGAGGTCCTCGGCTGATTGCCCCCAGTACGCGCGCTCGTCCCATTCGTAGTGCAGCCATTCGTTCGAAAAGCTGCGGAGGACAGCCTCTTCGCCGGGCGTGCCGCGCTCCGCAGGTGGCATGCAGCCGGGGGCCTCGCGTTCGACGCGCACGCGGTTGCGACGGGCGAATTGGCCGACCACAGCCGTTGGGAAGACGAGCATGCGTGGGACGCCATCGACGATGGGGTAGAACACGCCGCGGCGCCGGTTGACGAGTAAGCCGGTGTGTATGTCGCGGGTGAAGCGTTCGGCCCGGAGACCCATCCTGTAGACGGTCGCCGTTTCTTGGCCGGAGAGCGGTGCGGGCGTTGAGTCCCACTCGATCAGTTCGAGGTCGCCGCCATCGATCGGACACACCAGGAGGTCGGCAAGGCGAGGTTTCAGGATGTGCGCCTTTCAGCAAGATAGACCTGAGACGAAGCTCTTCGAGCTTTCGCGGCGGCCGTTGTCAGCGTAGCGAATGTGAGGCCAGGGCCGCACCGGCGGCCAGCAATCGGCTTTCCGGAAAGTGACAATCCGCACTTTTGAGTATCCCGTCCCGCCAGACAACGGCCAAATGGAGCACAGGAGCCGGGACGCTATTATCCAAGGCGGAGCGCGCCGACGACGTGGCAGCGGTGACGGCGGCTGACGGTGCCGCCATGGAGAACGACTTGCGGATCGCCGAGATCAACGACGTAGCCTCCGTTGCGAGCGAGCTCAGCACCGGGCTGCGGGCGCGCGGGCACGAAGTCGTGCTGTTCCAGCCAAAGCTGGCGGGTGGGCACCTGCCGGGTTTCATCAAGCCTGCGGTTGTGCCGATGCGGGCGCTGGAGTGGGCGCAGCTCGTG
>DATNET010000559.1:0-8528 GCA_035606745.1 Tepidiformaceae bacterium | reverse complement strand
TGCTTAAGATGACCATCGTCCCGGACGATAAGACGGCGGTCGGTGATGCCGAGGAAGCCGGTCCCGCGTCCTTTGCAGTCGTAGACGGCGTAGAGAAGCTCGCCGTCTACGAGGAGCTCGACGACGCGATTGGCTTGGTCTTGCTTATCGAAGCCGTCGAGAACTTTCACTGGGTCTGGCATGAGGCTAGCTCCGTCGTTTGATGATTCGGACCCCTAGCGCCGCCGACCGCCGTAGCGACGCAGTTGGAGCGCCTCCACACGCGTGCTGGCTGTTGACCTCGCCGCGCAAGGGGCGAGCCCCGCTCGGCTCGTTAGGCGAGCGCCGCGCGCAACGCCCCAGCCACCTGCTGCACGGCCGCCGCGCCGTCGTCAATCGCGGGATTGGCATAGAAGCCGTGGATCTGGCCGGCATAGCGCTTCGAGTCTACCTTCACCCCGGCTTCGCGGAGTCGCTCCGCGTACGCTTCGCCTTCGTCGCGCAGTGGGTCATATTCGGCCGTGATCACGAGCGCCGGGGCCACGCCTGTGAGCTCGGCTTCCCGCAGCGGTGACGCCAACGGGTCTTTCCCGTCCTCTTCCGAGCGCAGGTAGTGCCCCCAGAACCACTCCATCGATGCCCGGGTGAGGAGGAGGCCCTTGCCATTTTCGGAGTACGACTGCGTTTCGTAGCTGTGGTTCGTGACCGGGTAGACGAGTGCCTGGAACGCGACCTGCGGGCCCCCGCCCTTGCGCGCCTTGTTCGCGACCACCGCCGCCAGGTTGCCACCCGCGCTGTCGCCGCCAACGGCGATGCGCGCCGCATCGACACCGATTTCGGCAGCGTGCTTGGCTACCCATTCAAACGCAGCGTAAGCGTCGTTCGCGGCGGCCGGGAACTTGCTTTCCGGCGCAAGGCGGTAATCGACCGATACGACGACGACCCGAGCAGCGTTCGCCAACATTCGCGCGCCGTAGTCAGCGCCATCGAGGTTGCCGATGACCCAGCCGCCGCCGTGGTACCAAACGATGGCCGGGAGCGTCGTTCCACTGCCGGCCTCGGGCCAGTAGATCCGGACCGGAATCGCGCCGTCCGGGCTCGGGATTTGCCGGTCTTCAACGCGGGCGACGGCCTCTCCCTCGGGCCTTGGAGCGAGGGCCAGCATCGCCCGCACTTCGACGGGGTCACCGCCGTCGATGGAAATTCCGGCGGCTGCCATCATATCGAGGACGGCCTGAGCCTGGGGATGGACGGGCATAATTCACCTCTCGCGGTCGTGTTGCGCCCGGATTGTTGCACGGGGGATGCTGCCCGCGCACGTCCCCTGCGGGACGAACGTTCGAGCACTTACGTGCCTTCTTGCCAGCTCGCGAGGTAACGCTGTTGCTCGTCCGTGAGCGTATCGATCTGGATTCCCATGGCGTGAAGCTTGAGGCGGGCAATCTCCTGGTCGACATCGTGCGGGATTTCGTAGACCTGGTTTTCGAGCTTGTGATGGTTGACCGCGATCCATTCCGCGCCCAGCGCCTGGTTGGCAAACGACATGTCCATCACGGCCGCCGGGTGTCCTTCGGCCGCAGCAAGGTTGACCAGGCGGCCCTCGCCAAGCAGGAAGAGCTTGCGTCCATCGGCGATGTGAAATTCGTCGACCGATGCGCGGACGCGGCGCTTTCCTTCGCTCATCGCGGTGAGTGCCTTCAGGTTGATCTCGCTATCGAAGTGGCCGCTGTTCGCCATGATCGCGCCGTCCTTCATGGCCTCCAGGTGCTCGCGATCGATGACATTGCAGTCGCCGGTGAGTGTGACGAAGAAGTCACCCACCTTCGCGGCCTCGGACATGGGCATCACCCGGAAGCCGTCCATCACCGCTTCCAGAGCTTTGACGGGGTCAATCTCGGTGACAATCACCTGTGCGCCCATGCCTCGTGCGCGGCTGGCCACGCCCCGGCCACACCACCCGTAACCGGCCACGACAAAGTTTTTGCCGGCCAGCAACACGTTCGTGGCGCGAATGATGCCATCGATCGTCGATTGCCCGGTCCCATACCGGTTGTCGAAAAGGTGCTTGGTGTCGGCTTCGTTGATAGCGACGATCGGATAACCCAGCGCTCCATCGGCCGCCATCGCGCGCAGGCGGATGACCCCGGTGGTCGTCTCTTCCGTGCCGCCGACCACGCCAGGCAGGAGATCACGCCGGTCGCGGTGGACTGTCGCGACGACATCGGCGCCGTCGTCCATGGTCAGTTGCGGTCCATGTTCGAGCGCTTGATGGATGTGCTTGTAGTACGTCTCGTTGTCTTCGCCGCAGATAGCGAACACCGGGATGCCGTATTCGTTCACGAGCGCGGCAGCCACATCGTCCTGTGTGGAGAGCGGGTTACTCGCGCAGAGCCGAAGATCGGCGCCACCGTCACGTAGCGCGATGGCGAGGTTGGCGGTCTCCGTGGTGACATGCAGGCAGGCAGTCATGCGGATGTCCCGCAGGGGCTTGTCTCGTTCGAATCGCTCGCGGATGAGGGCGAGGACGGGCATCTCGCGCGCCGCCCATTCGATACGATGCACGCCCTGGGGCGCGAGTGAGTGGTCGGCGATATCGCTGGGGACGGTCATGCATACCTCGGGCGCGGCGGAGTTTTTTTGCGCGGTTCTTGCGAGTGCGTGGCGTGCCGGGCAAGTGCGAGGGAAGGCTACTCGGTTGTCATTCGCCCCGGAGCGTCACGAAGGACCCATCATACTTCCGCCCGCGGATAGCCGCGCGCAACCGCCGGACCTGGGAGCCGAGTCCCGAAACGTCCCGGCGTGCCGCACTCGCCTCGACCAGCTGACACACCTCCCGGTAGCCGAGCCGTGCATACGCGGCGACTGCCGGTGCGTTCTTGGGGTCCACTGTCAGGACGACGTTGTCGCAGTGTTCAAGCAGTGCTTCGGTGACGGCGCTCGTCACTGCCGTCGCGAACCCCCGGCCGCGGAACGCGGGATGCGTGAAGACGTTGCCCACAACCGCCACCCGCTCCTGCTGAGACACCACATGCGTGCCTGCGATTGCGACCAGCCGTCCTTCGTGGACGACGCCCCGGTAGACGCCTGCGTCGATATGCTCGGGGATGTAGTAGCTCGGACTGCCCTCGCTGCCATAGAGCGTATTAATTCGGCGAATATCGACGCCGCCGAGGTTCACAGCCAGTACGCGGTCGGCCGGCTGGAAGCTTGCCGGAGTCACGCTCATGCGGATCATTGGCTGCTGGTTCGCGAGCCGGTAGACCGAGTGCAGCGCGTCGATGTGCTGCGGCTGGCAGGTGGCGTACGTGCGAACGTTGCCGGGGTGGATCGAAAGCACCGCCGCCACCGCATCCGGGTCGCCCATCATGAACGTCGCATCGCCGAGGCCACCGCGGCTGTGGAGCACAAGCCCCGTTCCGGTGCTTCCGCGCGCAAGGAACCAGTGCGTACGGGCGAGTAACGGCGGTTCGAGCTGGCCAAGCGCGTAAGCGGTGTACTCCACCCGCGGCGTCAAAAGTTCGCGGATGCGCACGACGTCCGTCAGCGGCTGGACGACGTAATCGAGCCGTACGCGGGCCGCGCCTTGCCAGCGGACGTCCCGTTCGGCCATCAGTCGCCTGCCTCGAAGTGCGTCAGCAACCTGAACTCGCGGTAGCGGGCTTCGACTTCATCGCGCTTCAGCGTCAGTAGCCGCGCCGGCCCGTACCCTTCGACCGAAAAAGAGGCGACAGCCGAGCCATAGACCACCGCCCGGCGGACCTCGGCCGCATTCACCGAGGCTGCGCTGTCGAGGTAGCCCATAAAGGCACCGGCGAAGGCATCACCGGCGCCTGTCGGGTCAACCACCTCTTCCAGCGGGTACCCCGGCGCGACGAAGTAGTCGTCCGCACTCATGAAGGCAGCACCATACTCACCGAGCTTAATTATCGCACCGCGGACGCCTTCGGCGAGCAGCGCCCGGCCCGCACGGGCGATGCTGGGCGTGTGTGCCAGCTCCCGCGCTTCGGTCTCGTTCAGTGCCACAAAATCAGCGTGGCGCATCGTCTCGCGCAACTCGGGGAGCATCCCGTCGATGTAGAACTTGATGGTGTCGACCATCGTGGCGCGCGGTGCGACGAGGCTGGCAATGAGGCTGCGCTGGACGATAGGGTCGCCCGCGGCGAGAAAAGCCGTCGGAGAATGCTCCCAACCGGCGGGAAGCTTTGGATGCCAGTCCTGGTTCACGCCAAGTTCGGTGTAGAGCGTGTCCCGGGCGTTCATGTCGTAGTGGTAGAGGCCACCCCAGCGGCTCGTGAGCGGCCCTTCAACGGTCAGCCCGGCGAGGTCGATGCGCCGCCCTTCGAGTCGCTCTCGGTGGTACGCCGGGAAATCTTCGCCGACGGCGGCAAGGAGCCGGACATCGGTGAAAAGCGCTCCCGCGAGAGCGGCGCACGTGGCACTGCCGCCCAGCGAGTCCTTGACCTTCGCGAACGGGGTCTCGATCTCATCGATCGCGACCCATCCGGCAACGAGCAGCGTCATTGCAGTACTCCCGATGGCTCACGGCCGTCAGACCTGTGTTCGGCAGCGTGGCTGCTGCGGCCACCCAGACGCCGCGCCAGGATCGGCCCGAGGCGCTGAGACGCCGCATCGTCGATCGCGCTCGGAGGTGTCACCAGCGCGGCATCGAGCACGGTCCGGCACGAACAGCCCTCCGACAGCGGCAACGCCCGCACAATTTCCCCCACAATCTCGCGGCTGAGCGCGGCGTTCTGCTGAAGCACTGCAAAAACGGCACGGGCATCGACGGCGTCGTGGCCCGGGTGCCAGGCATCGTAGTCGGTGACGGCGGCGAGCACGGCGTAACAGAGTTCCGCTTCTCGCGCGAGCTTTGCTTCCGGGATCGCCGTCATCCCAACCACGCTCGCGCCCCACGTCCGGTAGAGTTCGCTCTCGGCGCGGGTGCCGAATGCGGGCCCTTCGATAACGACATAAGAACCGCCGTCGTGGGCTACGGCGCCGGCGGCCGCCGCCGCGCGCTGGGCGGCAGCCCTCAGCTCGGGACAGAACGGTTCGGCGAATGCCACATGTGCCACCACGCCTCCCCCGAAATAGGTGGAGGGCCGGGCTCCGCGCGTGCGGTCGATCAGTTGGTCTGGGACCACGAGGTCGCCAGGCGCGAAGTCTTCGCGCAGGCTGCCGACCGCCGATACGGCCAGCACCGCCTGGACCCCGAGGGATTTCAACGCCCACATATTCGCGCGTTGGGGCAGTTCGCCGGGGAGGAGCGTGTGATGACGGCCGTGCCTGGCGAGAAACGCGACACGGTGCCCATCGAGGTTGCCCACGCGGATGGCGTCGCTCGGGTCTCCAAACGGCGTTTGGACCAGGCACTCGTCCACGTCTTCAAGCCCGGGCATGTCGTAAAAGCCTGAACCGCCCAGGACTGCAAGCTCGATCGCGTGTTCGGAGACTGGTGGCACGTGGCTGTTCTCTCGAAAAAAGGGCTTGCTCGCTAGTGTACGCCGCGGACATGCTATTGGCCGCACGCTTGCGCGCCGTGTCTAGCCGTCCAGAGTGCGGGGATAGTTTCGTCGTATGAGGGCCGGACGATGCCACGTTCGGTCACGAAAGCGGCGACCAGGTCGCCGGGTGTCACATCGAACGCGGGGTTGTAGCCTCGCGTGCCCTCGGGGCTCCAGCGCTCTGAGCCGAAACCGCCCACTTCGCGCTCATCACGGAACTCGATCGGGATCGAGGCGCCGCTCAGGCATGCCCGGTCGAACGTGCTGGTCGGCGCCACGATGTAGAACGGCACCAGGTGGCGAGCAGCCACGACAGCGAGGCCGTACGTCCCGATCTTGTTCGCCGTGTCGCCGTTTCTGGCAATGCGGTCGGCACCCGTGATAACAGCCTGGATGTTCCCCGAGGCGATCAGCGAGGCCGCGGCCGTGTCGGGAAGCAACGTGGCAGGGATGCCAAGGCGGGCGAGTTCCCACATCGTCAGGCGGGCGCCCTGCAGGAGCGGCCGCGTCTCCGTCGCGTAACAACGGGTGAGGAGGCCGCGCCGCCACGCCGTGACGATGACGCCGAGCGCTGTACCGATGCCGCCGGTAGCAAGGCCACCCGTGTTGCAGTGCGTGAGGACGCAACTGCCCGGTGTGACCAGGTCCGCGCCGAACTGGCCCATCGAGTCATCCTGGGCCTTGCGAGTTGCCAGCATCTCGGCTGCAAAGGACCAGAGAGTAGTTCGGCGGGCGGCCGCGTCCGGCCCGGAGGATTTCGCCAGGCGCACCGCCTCTGTCGCTGACGAACCCAGTTCCACGGCCGTCGGGCGCACGGCCGCGATAGTCGCGGCAGCGGATTCGAGCTCGGAGTCGGTCGCATCGGTGAGCTGGCCGGCCAATGCCATAGTCGCTGCTGCCGCGACTCCGAGGAGCGGAGCGCCCCGCACGCGCAGCGCCGCGATCGCCTCGCAGGCGGCCTCGACCGACGTGACGCTGAGCAGCCGTACCTCGCCCGGCAAGCGGGTCTGGTCGAGCAACTCGAATGCCCGCGGGGGTAGTAAGCGCAGGGGAACGACTGCGTCCATGAGCGCCAAGTCTAGCGCGTGGGCTCGTCCGTGGAGCTAGTGGCCGTCGTGCTGTTCGTCGGCAGCGATGGCGCGAATCGACTGTTCAAGCTCGCACAGGTCCTCGCGAAGGTTCTTGCGAGTGTCGCTCGTGAGGCCGTGAAGGACGTCACGGATGTGCTGACGGAGGGTGCCGGACATGGCGTTGACGAGGTTTCGGCCACTCCCCGTGAGTTCCAGCCGCACTGCCCGCCGGTCTCCAAGGTCCCGTTTCCGCTCGACATGGCCCGCCCGTTCAAGGCGATCAAGCACCCCCGTAACCGTCTGGGATTGCTGTGACAGGTAGTCCGCAACAAGATGCGGCTGGGGACTCTCGAACGAGTCGATGGCGAGCAGCGTGACGGCCTGAATGAAGGTGATGTCAAATTCGCGGCTGAGTCGCTGGTCGAGCTCACGGACGGTGGCGTTCGTGGTCCGATAGAGACCGGTGACGAGCGCCAGGTCTTGGTCGGCAGCATTCATAAGGTGATCCTATCACCCTCAAAACTGCAGATGCTGATTACCGCGTACTCGAAGATGGTTTTGCAACCTTTCACAGTGCGGCTGCTCGCTCGAAATAACACGTGCGTGTAATTGACGTGACCTAGGTAAAGCGAATGACGCTGAAAACGGGGTACGGAGTCAGTGTTTCCCGGCCCCCGAGGGCTTCCAACTCGATCACGAAGCCCAGCCCCGCGACCTTTGCACCGATGATTTCAACGAGCTTTGCCGTGGCCCTGGCCGTACCGCCCGTCGCCAGCAAGTCATCGACAATGTACGTGGACGTGCCCGGGGCCAGCGCATCGCTGTGGATGTCCAGACGGCTTTCGCCGTACTCCAACGAGTAGTCGACGGACATCCGTGCCGCGGGTAGTTTGCCCGGTTTGCGGACTGGCACGAAGGGAAGGCCCATGCGATCTGCGACCGGGCCGCCGAACAGAAAGCCCCGGGACTCGATACCGACAACCGCCTCCGCGCCACAGCTGGCAACGTCTGCGCAGAGGGCATCGAGCACTGCGCGGAAGGCAGCTGGATTCCCGAGCATGGGCGTGATGTCGCGGAAGAGTATCCCCGGCTGCGGGAAGTCCGGGATGTTGCGGATGACGGTCTTGAGGTCCACCGCGGCATTGTACCGGGCATGCGGCTGCTCGCGGACATCGAGACTGAACGCGAGTTGGACAGACTCAGGCTGCGCCGATGAACCCGAGGTCGGGCCATTGCTTGCCCAGCAACGGCGCCGAAGGGATGCCGAGCCACTTGTCGATCACTGTCGCGTAAACCGACCGGAAATCCGTCGTGAAGGCAAGGTTTCCGTTGTCGACGAGTTGCGAGAGCGACGGCTGGTCGCCGTAGAAACCCTGTTTGACGCCGCTCCCGAGCGCGAACATGACGCTTGCTGAGCCATGGTCCGTGCCCCCGTTGGCATTTTCCTGGACGCGCCGCCCAAATTCGCTCCACGTCAGGACCAGCACGTCGTCTGCCTTGCCCTGCGCCGAAAGGTCCTGGTAGAAGGCAGTGAGCCCTGCATCGAGTTCGGTCATCAGGGCCGTGTGGTCAGCGGTCTCCTTCGAATGCGTATCGAACCCCCCGAGCGTGATGTGCCCCACGCGCATCCCGAGGTTGCCAACCACCGCCTCCGCAAGCACCGACAGCCCAGCACCGAACGATGTCTGCGGATACGTAACCGCGGGCCGGTACTGCACGGCCACGGAAGCGAGCTGCTTGGCACTGCTAACAGCACTTTCAGCCGTCGTCTCCAGCAGCACGCCGTAGGGCGAAGACGATGGGTACTGCTCATACAGCTTCATCAATGTGGCGGTGCGTGGGTCGCTGTCGTCGTGCACGATTTTGCCGCCCACCTGAAAGCCGTATTGTGCGGGATCCGCCACGGACGGGATCGAGACCTTCTCCCCCTGGAGCTCTGGCGGAGTCGACGCACCAATATTGAATCCAAGGAACG
>DATNET010000545.1:0-11168 GCA_035606745.1 Tepidiformaceae bacterium | reverse complement strand
TCCCCCACCCGGATCACTCCGCCGAGCTCCGGGAAACTCAACTGCACCACGCTCGGCAGGCCCGGGTACTTCGCGAAAACGTAGCCGCAGAGCACCGCGCAGCAGAGCGCGCTGAGTGCGACCGCTGCGATCGCCACGCGGTCGCGCCAAAAGGGAAGCGCCGCGATCCCGGTCGCCGAAGAGCGGTGCAGGTGTTGTTCGACCGGGCCAAGCGCCGCGCGCGCCTGCACCTCCTCAGCGAATCCTGCCTGGTTGAGCACGGTCAGCGCGTACGCCTCTTGTGTGGTGACCACGTACAGGAGCTCGTCCGGCGAGCTGTGGGTGGAGTAGAACAACGTGTAGCCGATTCGCTTAACTTCAGCCGCACCGATGTGGCATCCCCACCAGTTGAGGCCGTGGACGTGCGCTTCATCGAGCGTGCGCCCGGGCACCATGCGCTGAATTGTGTCAATCGGGATGATCACGTCACGGAAGCCCCAGGAGAGCGTCAGCGTGTCGCGGTCGATGACGTAACTGAGCGAAAAGAGCGCGTAAGTCCAGTTCGCGAACACCGCCGCAATGACGGCCAGTGCACCGGCCACGATCCAGGCGAGGAATGTCTTGAACCCGACGGGCGCGCCAACTGCAACCTGGACAAGCAGCAGGGCAAAGACCAGCGCACACGCCGTGAAGCCGCACCCGATGATCACACCGAGCGCGCGCGGCGGCCGCACGGCCACCGGGTCTAGCGAGCGACGCGGACGCGTGCCGGAGTGCACCAGTGCCTGTACTTCGCGTTCTTCCCCCGGATGCAATCGAAGAAGAGTTGACTCAACTGCTGGGAGATTGGACCGGCCTTGCCGTCGCCGACCGTCCGCCGGTCAACTTCGACGACAGGCGTGAGGTGGGCCGCGGTGCCGGTCATGAAAATCTCATCGGCGATATAGAGCTCGGTGCGGTCGATCTGGCGTTCGACGCATTCGATGCCGAGTTCGTTCCTCGCCAGCTCGACAACGCTCCTGGCGGTGATGCCTTCGAGGACGTTGTCGGACGGCGCGGGGGTGATGAGTTTGCCATGCCGAATCATGAAGATGTTTTCGCCGCTGCCTTCGGAAACATGCCCGTCGCCATTCAGCATGATCGCCTCATCGAAGCCATTCAGGTTGGCTTCGGTCTTGGCGAGGGCGCTGTTGACATAGATACCGGTGACCTTGGCGCGCGGCGGGATACCGGTATCGTCGACGCGCCGCCAGGTGCTCGTGTGGCAGCGGGCAACTTCCGGCAAATACGCCGGGAAGGGGGTCAGGAAGATGAGCGTGTCGCTGTCGAGATTATGGAGCCGCACACCCAGCACTTCCGACGAGAGGTACACCATCGGCCGTAGGTAGATATCTTCCGTGAAGCCGCTGCGTTCGACGATCTCGTGGGCCATTTCGCAGAGCTTGTCCACCGAGTCGTGCATCTGCAGCCCGAGGATTTTCGAACTCTCCGCGAGGCGCTCAAAGTGCTCACGCTGGCGAAACAGGTAGGTGGTCTGGTCGTCTTCGTTCCAGTTGCCCCGGATCCCTTCGAATACCGCCGTCCCGTAATTGAACGCATGGGTCATCACGCCGATTTTCGCTTCCGAAAGGGGGACGATTTTGCCCTGGAAGTACGCGTACGGGGTTGGCATGGTTATTCGCTGCTCCTTTGGCCACACTCAGGGCCTGGCTTCCGCAGGTCGGTTCCGGGCGTGGGTGCTGTCAGTATAGCGGGCGCACCTCTAACAGCACGGCCGAGCGCGTGTTACTTCGTCGGCGAAGCAGCCGCCGTGGGCGTCGCAGCCGGATTGAAGAACTGCGGGCTTTTGCACTCCGGCACGCTCGATTCCTTCGATGCCAATCGTTGGCGTACGCTGTCGGGCGGTTCGGGCGGGGCCTTGGTGAGCAGCGACGTCGGGTCCGTCAGCGAATCGTCGAGGTACTTGATAAACGCGGCATGGAATGTCCGGAGGTCGGCTGGAGGATTGATCGTCTTGAGGTTCGACGAAAACTGCTTGATCACCTGGGCGATGCCGTCGGCCGTTGTCTTGCTCACCAGGGCATCGGAGAACGCCTGGGTGCCGGTGCAGATCGCTTTGAGATACTGTTCGTCAGTCGCGGGAGGCCCGCTCAGCGAGGCCGTAGGCGTGGCGCCCTTCGATCCCCCGCCTCCACAGGCTGCTGCCGCGGCGCCCAGAAGGAGCAAGACAAACAACAGCATCGCGGGCCGAGCGGGGCGCATACGTATGCATGCTACAGCCGGGCAGGCCTACACGCGCTCGGGCGGTTAGGCGATGGTCAACACCAAAACCCCCCGATGCTGGGCGGCTCAAAGCAACAATCGCTTCGCCGCCGCCCCCGGTGCCCTGCGCCAGTTGCGCACCAGGTAGCGCGCGGCTCCCGCCGGGTCGTTGAGCGTCTCGATTGAACAGCGCGAGCTCTCTGCCGCCCTCGCTCGGGCACGACCACAAAATGCTGTCAGTGCGGCACTGTCGGGGAGCGCGAAGACGCCTTCGAATTCCATCAGGCTTTCCACTTGCGCGGCGCCCAGCAACAGCAGCCATCCAAGCAACATTTCGGCCAGTCCCAGATGGAAGTCACGGTCGCCGAACGTCATCAGCACGCGGTCGACCGTCGAATCGCTGCCTGTGAGCATCAGCGTTGCGCCGAAATGACTCAACGAAAGATCTGTTGCGGCGCGATAAATCGGCCCGAGCGTCTCGTCCACGGCGAGGACCTCCGCCGCGCGAAAAGCGTGCAGCACGTATTGCGTCGCGTGTTCGTCCGCCGCCAACGCGATCCCGTCCGACGCAAGCCATGCCTCCCACTCGGCGGCGCCAGTCCGAAGCAGGTAGAGTGCAGCCGCCTGATAATCGGCGGCGGAACGTATAAGCGGAAGGGCGCCAATGTAGTTGCCCCATTCCACGGCGTGAAGCGCCTGAAGCCGCGTCAGCCATGACCGCGACCACAATCCCAGCGCCGACGCCATGGTTTGTGTGCGGTACTTCGCTGCCGACGACACCTCCGCTACTGCGCCTTCGAGGTTGAGGCCTTCAAGCACGAGATCAACGTCGTCCGCCAGGAGGAAGCTCACCTGGCGGTAAGCATCGGCCGAACCGTCGGCGCCGACTGGCGGTTTCGCGGCACGGGTGGCGTGCGGAAATATACGAGGCGGCGAGACGCGCATCGGAGGCTGGGTTAGCCGTTCATCTGTTTCTGGTACATGGCCACAATCGGGTCGTCGAACCATTCCTCCATGCGTGGGGTCACCTTTTCCGGCAGAGCACGGCACATGTCCAGGGCATGCATGACGTCGTGTTTACACCAGCCGCGGAGGTAGGCCCGCAGTTGGATTTCCGAGGCCGGCCTGCGCGAATCGCCGCCGAACTTGATCGCTTTGTCGAGGTCTTCTTCGGTCAGGCTGCCAAGCGTGGTGCGCAGCCGGGTACGTTGGGTCGCCGCTTCGAGGAGGATCGCGTCGACCGTGAGCTCTCGCCGTTCCTGCACCTGCGCATCGTTCCAGCGGTCGACATCGAAGCGTTCTCCATCGGTGGCGCGCATACCCGGGTCGCCGCCCTCATGCAGCGTGCGAAACATCTCCGCGACTGGCCCATCGATCGTGGCCAGGTGGGCGATGAAGTCGCGCACGATCCACGTGCTCTGTGGCACGGGCCGGGCGAGCTCTTCGTCGTTGAGCGAGCGGCACAGCACGGTGAACCGCAAGCGGTGACCATCGAGCTCATCGAGGACCGCTTCTACATCAGGCGTCATCATTCTCTCCTGTACCGGCCGCTGGGTTGTCAGCAGTGGCGGCGTCTTCCCGGTCGTAGTGCTCCCGGAGGTCTTCCAGGAGCTGATGTTGGCGAGCTTCGCGGGCAGCGTCGCCAGTGTAGTCCACGTAGAGCAGCCAGTTCAGGACGAGTGGGTCGAAGCGCAATTCGGGTAGGGTGTCGATGAGGTCGATCCCATGTTCGGCGCAATGCTTCGACCACGCAGTAACGCGTTCAACAAGCGGCCGATCGCCGAGATTGCCATCGGCCGCCTCCGGCGACAGCGCGTCCAATGCGCTGACGATTCGTACCAGCGCCTGGTCCAACTGCCGCACAATCTCGCGCGATGGCGTCCTCCGTGCGCGACGCGCCGCCTGATCATTCCGCCGATCACGGTCCGCACGATCCCGATCGCCCGTCGTCGGCTGTCCCGCCGCTACTTCGGCAAGCCGGATCGCGTACCGTTCCTGGTTCGTGGCGAGGTGCGCCAGAAGCTGCCGCACGGTCCAGCCAAACCCTTCGACTTCGCGTTCAAGACCGCCCGGCGGCAGGCTCGTAGCAACGTGCTTCACGTGGGCCGTATCGAGGATGAAGCGGTCGGCGGCCGCCCGGATTCCCGGCGTCATCGGCATCGTCAATGCCGGTTTCTGGGGTGGCGCCGTTCCGCCCGCGTCGATGGCCGCGGAGCTCGCAGCGGCTCGGGACGCGGCGGTCGAGGACCGAGCTGGCGAATGCTCTCCCAGCCCGCGTACGACGCTGACTCACCCAGTTCGAACTCGATCTCGAGGAGCCGGTTGTACTTCGCGGTGCGTTCGCCACGCGCCGGCGCGCCAGCCTTAATCTGTCCCGTCCCGGCAGCGACCGCGAGGTCTGCGATGAACGCGTCGCCCGTCTCGCCGGAGCGATGGCTAATCACCGCGGTCCAGCCGGCGCGGTGCGTCAGGTCGATGGCTTCGAGCGTTTCCGTCAGCGTGCCGATCTGGTTCAGTTTGATGAGCACGCTGTTTACGGCCTTTGCCGCGATAGCCCGGCGAATGCGCTCCGGATTCGTGACGAGGAGGTCGTCGCCAACGAGCTGACACTCCTCGCCAAGCCGCGCCACCATCGACGCCCAGCCATCCCAGTCGTCTTCCGCAAGGCCATCCTCAATGCTTGCGATTGGGTACTTCGCGAGCCACGATGCCCAGTGCTCGACCATCTCCGCACTGGTCAGCGAGCGGCCATCCTTGGGCAGGTTGTAGGTGCCGTTCTGGTACAGCTCCGTCGCCGCGGGATCGAGGGAGAGGACCGCGTCCTCGCCAGCCTTATATCCCGCCCGCTCAATCGCTTCCAGGATGACGAGCACGGCCGCTTCGTTGCCTTCGAGCGAAGGTGCGAAGCCGCCTTCGTCGCCGATATTGGTCGATGCGCCCCGTTCGTGGAGGACGGCCTTCAGCGCATGGTAAATTTCCACACCCATCCGCAGGCCATCGGAGAACGTATCCGCGCCCACGGGCATGATCATGAATTCCTGGAAGTCAGTGGAGTTCTCAGCGTGTTTGCCGCCATTGAGAATGTTGAACATCGGCACTGGCAAGCGATGCGTGCCGGAGCCGCCGAGGTAGCGGTACAGCGGCAGCGCGAGACCATCGGCGGCGGCGCGCGCAACGGCCATTGAGACACCAAGGATGGCATTCGCGCCCAGCCGTGACTTGTTCGGCGTCCCATCGAGTTCGCACAGCATGCGGTCGACCGCTCGCTGGTCCGTGAGTTCGGCGCCGTGCAGTGCCTCGCCCGCGGATGTCGCCGCCGCGACCGCTTTCAGCACTCCCTTCCCACCATAGCGGCGCTTGTCGCCATCACGCAGTTCGACCGCCTCATGCGCGCCCGTGGAAGCGCCGGACGGCACAGCCGCGCGGCCGATACTGCCATCCGTTCCGAGCACGACCACCTCGACCGTCGGGTTGCCGCGGGAATCGAGGATCTCCCGTGCGACGATTTCTTCGATGAACATGGGCGTCCTTCCTGGGTGTTTCGGCGAGGTTGGCTGCAGGATCGCTAGCGTGGCACTTCGGGCGCGTCGCTCAACGCCACGAGCGCATCCGGGCCGGACAGGTAGTCGATATAAAGGATGCCGTTAACGTGGTCGATCTCGTGTTCGAGCGCCTGTGCCAGGACGTCGTCTTCGGCCTTGACGCGAATCTCTTTGCCAGACTTTGGGTCGAGCCCCTGGGCCAGCACCTTTATCGAGCGGGTGAGTTCGCCTCGGAATCCAGGGACCGAGAGGCATCCTTCATCCAGGGTTCTGGCACCCGACCGCTTTACGATTTCCGGATTCACCAGCGCGATCGGCTCATGTTCGTGCGTATCGATGACGACCACGCGCAAGGAGATGCCGATTTGCGGCGCCGCAAGGCCGACGCCCGGCGCATCGTACATGGTTTCCCACATGTCTTCGATCAGTTTGTGGATGGAACGGTCGATCAAGCGGACACGCCGGGCCTTCTCACGAAGGACAGGGTCGCCGGCACGGCGAATCGGGATAATTGCCAAGGACGCGCTCCGAGACGTTTTGTGGCCACGCGCGGCGCGCACGGCGGAGATGCGGGCTAGTGTAACGCGACGTGCCCACATACGCCTGCGTCACGCCCGCGTCACGCTTGCGTCACGCCTGCGTCACGCCTGCGTCGCACACACGCCGGACGCACCACCCCTAATCGCGGTTGGACGCCGAGTTAGTGTTACACATACACTAAGTCCATGCCGCCACCCGAGACCGCTGTCACGAAGGAGGGTTCGGAGCCACGCACAGCGCCGAGGCCCGAACCGGACTCTCGCGGAGATTTCGCCGTCATTGTGCTCGGAAGCGGCATCTCCGGCCTCTTCGTAGCCCTTGAAGCGCGGCACCTCGGACCCGTCCTCGTCCTCACCAAGGGCAGCATCGACGACTGCAATACGCGCTGGGCGCAGGGCGGAATCGCCGCCGCCGTCGGCCCACTCGACACCCCTGAACAGCATTTCGCCGACACCATCACAGCGGGCGCGGGGCTCGTCGACCCGAAAGCCGCCAGAGTACTTTGCAGCGAAGCGCCGGAGCGCATTCATGACCTTGTACGCTACGGCGTCGCCTTCGATTCTCTGGGCGGTGAGGTGGCGCTCGGACGGGAAGCCGCACACAGCCGCTCGCGCATCCTCCACGCCGGCGGCGACCGCACCGGCGCAGCCATCGAAACCGCCCTTTCAGGCGCGGCGTTCGACCCCCGCATCACGATCCTCGACTACACCCTCGCGGCGCGCCTCCTCGTCGAACGCGGCCGCGTAACCGGCGTCGAAGCGGTCGACCTCGAATCCGGACGCATTGAGGTGTACGAAGCACCAGTCGTCGTGCTTGCCACGGGCGGCGCCGGGCAGATGTACTCCCATACAACGAACCCCGAAGTCGCGACCGGAGACGGAATCTCGCTGGCGTTCGAGGCCGGAGCGGAGATTGCCGACGTCGAGTTCTACCAGTTTCATCCGACGGCGCTACGCATCGATTCCGCCCCGCCGTTTCTCATCTCGGAGGCCGTGCGGGGAGAGGGCGCTGTACTGCGCAATCTCGCGGGGGAGGCGTTTATGCCCCGCTATCACGCGCTTGCTGACCTTGCTCCCCGCGACGTCGTCGCGCGAGCCATCGTCGCGGAGATGCGGAACGAAAATGCGAGCAACGTGCTCCTGGATTGCTCGCACCTGAAGTCGGTTGACCTCGCCGTGCGTTTTCCCGGCATTTCGGCGTTCTGCACGAGCGTTGGGCTCGATATGCGCCGCGACCCGATCCCGGTATCGCCCGCAGCACACTACCTGATGGGCGGCGTTAGGACCGATCTTTTCGGCCGCACAACGCTTCCGGGCCTTTATGCTTGCGGCGAAGTCGCGTGTACCGGCGTCCACGGCGCCAACCGGCTCGCAAGCAATTCACTCATGGAGACCGTCGTGTTTGGCAAACGCGTGGTAGAACACATCTCAAGCGGCGAAGGGGGCAGGGCCGACGACGACCCCAACACCCGTCAAATCGTCCTCGACGCCGGGGCAGCGCCCAGCCACACGGCCGTGCAAACCCTCATGTGGGACAATGTTGGCATAGAACGGAATGCACGAGGGCTCGGCGAAGCCACAGCCACCACTGGCAGCTGGCGGGCGACATCCGAAGCGCTCACGCGGCCAGCGTTCGAAGAGCGACAGATGGCGAACCTCGCGCGCCTGATGCTCGCCGCTGCCACAGCCCGCGAAGAGAGCCGCGGCGCCCACTATCGCAGCGACTACCCCGAACGCGACGACCAGCGGTGGCTTCGGCGCCAGGTGTTTCGTCGTGACCGCTGAGCGCCCGGCGGTCGAGCCACCGTCGGCGGCTGCCGTTCGCGCGGCGGTCGAAGCGGCGCTTGCGGAAGATCACGCCCGCGATGACGTGACCACCCTTGCGACAGTCGGAGCCGACATCAGCGCGAAAGCAACTTTCCTCGCTAAGGAGCCTGGCGTCGTCGCTGGCCTGATCGTGGCCGAGGCCGTATTTGCCGCGCTCGACCCGTCCATTCGCTTCGAACCACGTCTCCAGGAAGGCGACCGCTTCGCCCGCAACGCTACGCTGGCCGTCGCCCACGGCCCGGCGCGAAGCCTGCTCCAGGGCGAACGAGTAGCGTTGAACTTCCTCCAGCGCCTTTCCGGGACCGCGACGATGACGCACGCGTTCGTGGAAGCCGCGAGAGGGACGTCCGCGGTCATCCTGGATACGCGGAAGACCACGCCGGGGCTGCGCGCGCTGGAGAAGTACGCCGTGCGCTGCGGAGGCGGCACGAACCATCGCCCCGACCTCGCCGCGATGGCCATGATCAAGGACAACCACCGCGAGGCACTCGCACGCGAAGGCCGCTCCCTCGCCGACGGCGTGGCCGCTATCCGGGCGTATTCCGCCAAACACCACGACGGAGTTGCCGTGCCCGTCGAGGTAGAGATCGACGCCCTCGCCGACCTCGAAGCGGCCCTGGCCGGCAGCCCGGAGTGGATCTTGCTCGACAACATGGGAATCGAAACGATGACCGAAGCCGTGCAGCGGACAGCCGGTCGCGCGAAGTTGGAGGCGAGCGGCGGCGTCACGCTGGAATCGATCGGCCGGATTGCGCGCACGGGCGTGGATGCGATATCCGTTGGCGCGCTCACGCACAGCGCCGCCGCACTCGACATCGGTGTGGACCTGGCGTTCTAGCGTTTGACATGAGAGCAGCCCCGGCGCGCCGTGTCTTGAGGTCGGGGGAGGCCAGGCCCAATCGCCCGTTGGGCTAGCGCAGATCGACGCTCTCCAGAAACTCAATCGCCCCGGTGACAAGTCCATCCGGCTGATGCTGGTTGATCTCGAGCGTGTACCCCGGAAGGTGTTGCAGGCCCTTCGTGAGGTAGCCCCACTCCACATCGCCGTCGCCCGGCGCACGGTGGTCGCCAATCCCGAGCACATCGTGAAGATGGGCGCCGATGCAACGCGAACTCAGGCTGTCCAGCCACGCATGGCGGTCGATGAAGCCCAGCCGGTCCAGCACCTCCGCGTGGCCGACATCATGCCAGTAGCCCGCTTCTTCGAGCGTCAATCCATCGAGAAGCATGTCGTACTCAGATGGCTGCGGGATTTCGTGGTAGTGGTAACGGTTTTCGAGCCCAATGGCGATGCCGTGCGGCTCGCAAGCATGCACCAACGCGAAGAGCGACTCCCGGGCCTTCGTGAGATAAGGCTCGGCTTCGCGCTTCCGACGAGCTATCGCCGCCGCTCGCAACTCTGAGAACCGGGGCGCGTCCGCTTGTCCAGAATCGAACATACGGCGCATTTCGAACTCTTCCTCGAACATTTCCGGGACATCGCTCACCTGGCCAAGGTGCACGATCAATCGGTCGACGCCGATGCCGCCGGCCCACTCCACGCTTTTGAGCGCGTAGTCGAGGGCAATCCCACGTTCGGAATCGTCGATCGACGCCAGGTTGCAATGCGAATTGCCGCGGCCGTCGGCGTTCCTCACCCATGGCGCCGGCTGATGCACGGAGGTGACGGGCAGCGCATTGGCTTCGAGGACCTGCCGCAGCTTGGCTTCAGTCGTCGAATGGCTGATTTCGATGGCGTCGTAACCCGCCGCCGCGGCATAGCGAGCGAACTCTCCGCCATCCGCGAACCGTTCCTGCTGGGCATACATGGTTGAAAGGGCAAGCGGCTTCATTCGATGTCAGGCTCCTCGTTACTCGTCGCGCCGGGCAGGGGCGGTGCGACCATCGTAGATGACAACGCCGAGTGGTCGACGCCCCCCAGGCTGAACCGGCGCACGCCCAGCAACAGTGCCGGAGCCACGAACGCGGCGGCGAAGCTCAGCCAGAGGCCAAGCGCATCGGTGAGCCCGAAGATAGGCACGGCGAAGCCGGCGACCACTCCAACGAAGAGACACAGCGGCAGGTAGATGAGCCCGGCGTGGCCCCGCGACACCACCGACAGCACCAACCATGGCACGAACGCACAAACCAGCCATCCAACGACGTACAGGCTGATAAAAATGGCGTCATAAAGCACGGCCGGAGCCTAGGTCACAAGGCGGCGTATGTCGAAGAACGTTATGAACAGCACTGCCGTCATGAGTAAGGCAAACCCCGTGAGGTGCACGAGGGCCTCTTTTTCGGGGTCGATGCGTTTCCCGCCGCGGACGACTTCGACGAGGAGCAGGAAGATTCGCCCGCCGTCCAGCATCGGCAATGGCAACACGTTGAAAATGGCGAGGTTTAGGCTAAGGAGCGCTGCCAGCTCAATGAGCGGCCGCCATCCGTCCTCGGCGATCACCTGGCCGGTCTGGCTGGCTATTCCCACTGGCCCCTGGAGTGCCGGGCCGTCATCGGCCGTGGCCGCACCGCCACCACCGCCTCCAAAGCGCACGCGCAATTCATTCTTGGTCAGCACCATCGTGTCCCACAGCGCAGAAACACCCTTGGGCAGTGCATTCCACGGCGCGTAGCTGACACTCTCGGTTTGCGGGAACGTGAGCGTACAGTTGATTGGGTTGCCCTGCGCATCGGAACCGGTACAGGTCGCGGGCGCACTCACCCGCACACCTGTGGGCCCTTGATCGGCAGGCGGATGCAGCCGCGCGTAGACTGCTGCCGTCAGCGTTGAGCCGTCGCGCTGGATAGTCCACATCTGGGTTTGGCCGAGGTGCAGGCGGTTCTGGTACACGAGTTCGTTCGTATTCTTGACATCGTTTCCATCGACGCTCGTCACGAGGTCCCCTGGCTGAAGGCCCTGGGCAGGTTTGCTGCCATCCTGCATCGTGCCAGTGACCGCGGCTTGCGCCGCCGGGGAGCCTGCCGAGACGCCAGAAATCTGGGCCATGCTCAGCGAACGCTCGCGCGGCACCATGAAGCC
>DATNET010000532.1:0-2105 GCA_035606745.1 Tepidiformaceae bacterium | reverse complement strand
GGGGGCGGTGGCGCCATGACCGAGGAACGCACCGTCGTCGCGCCGCGGTTCGTCACGGGCGCGCACGACCCGGCCACGTGGGGCGTGGCCCTCTTCATCACCACCGAAGCGATCCTCTTTTCGCTCCTGTTCGCCTCGTATTGGTACATCCGCTCTGGTGCTGCCCACTGGCCGCCGGTGGGTACGGAACTGCCCAAGCTGCTGATCCCGCTCATCAACACGGCGATCCTCCTTTCGAGCAGCGCCACCATGGTCTGGGCGGAAGGCCGGATAAAGCGCGGCAGCCAGGGCGGCTTGCGGCTCGGGCTCGCCGTGACATCTTTCCTCGGCCTCATCTTCCTCGCCCTCCAACTCTATGAATACGCGGACGAAACGATGCGCATCGGCGACAGCGCGTACGCCTCGTTTTTCTACGTCATCACGGCGTTCCACAGCGTGCACGTTTTCGTCGGGCTGATGATGCTCGGCTACATGCAGCTTCGGGCGTGGTGCGGCCACTTCAACGCTACACGGCACCTCGCCATCACGAACGTCGGCTGGTACTGGCACTTCGTCGATGTCGTCTGGCTGTTCGTCCTCGCCATCGTCTACCTCTCGCCGCACGTGGCCCGGGTCTGACGCGATGAGCATCATGCACCGCGTGAAGCGTTCGAACGGCTGGACGATCGTCCCGATCCTGGGCCCGCCTGTGATTTGGAGCGTACATCTGCTCGCCTGCTACCTGCTTGTGACCGCGACAACCGTATTGGGAGAGGCGTGGCTGCGAGTCGAGGTCATCATCGTGACACTCGTCGCGCTGGCCGGGATCGGTCTTTGTGCGGCGGTCGCGCTCGATCAACAAGAATCGCCAGAAGAGGAGCGTGCGGGCCTGTCGGATTTCGTGCGGTCGTTCGGGGTGGCCGCGAGTCTGCTTTTCGGGATTGCGGTGCTCTTCACGCTCATGCCAGTCCTTGTCTTGCGGGCTCTGTGAGGTGACTCGAATGCGGCTGCTGAGGCCATGGCAGGGGTTTGCGTTGTTCGGCACGGCCCTGCTCGCGGGCGGCGCTGCACCGATCGCGTCAGCGCATGAGGCCGTCTCGCCATCGGCCGGGGCAGTCGCCTCGTCGTGGAGTTTCGACCCCGGCGTGCTCATTGCACTCATCTTCGTCGCCTGGCTTTACGACCTCGGCCTACGCAACCTCTGGCGGCGCTACGGCCCGGGCCGAGTCATTAGCCGGATGGAAGTCGCGGCGTTCATTGGCGCGATAACGGTGCTGGTGGTTGCGCTCATCTCGCCGCTCGACGGCCTTGCCGCGACGCTGTTTTCGGCGCACATGGTCCAGCACATGCTCCTGGTGTTGGCGGTTCCCCCGCTTTTGCTCCTAGGCCGGGTCGACCTCGCTCTGCCGGCCGCGTTCCCGGCCCATTGGCAGCGGCGGACAAGGAGATTCCTGCACCGGAAGCCGGCGCGCGGCTTCGTCCAGCTACTGCTATATCCGGGGACGGTATGGTGGCTGTTCGCCGGCATCTTTTGGGTGTGGCACGCGCCTTACCTCTACCAGGCGGCCCTTCACCACGAAACGGTACACGCCGCGGAGCATTTGAGCCTGCTGCTCGCCGGTCTCGCCTTCTGGCACGTGGTGTTGCACACGGCGGGGCAGCGTCACTTCGGGTACCAGCTCGCGATCCTGTTCGTGTTCACATCCATGTTGCAGATGAGCATCCTCGCGGCGCTGCTGACCTTCTCCGGGGATGCGTGGTACCCCGCCTACGGAGCCGCCACGGCGAGCTGGAACATCGGCCTGCTCACCGACCAGCGCACCGGCGCGCTCGTCATGTGGATGACTTCGAACGGCGTTTTCCTCGCGCTCATCGCCATGTTGTTCGTGCGCTGGTTCGCGGCCGAGGAGCGGCGCGCCGACCACTACGCGGCAACCTCCTGACGTGCGGGCTGGGAGCAATGGCCCCGGCTTCGCCACACGGCCGCCGCTCCCGCCAACTGCCCCCAACCCTCAGGTGTGGCAAGGGAAGTCGGTTGAGTGCAGTTCACGTTCGCCGGGCTCATCGAAGCGTTGCCGCCAGCCGTTGGTGCGAGTCCACACAAAGCCGCACTGTGGGCCATCGAT
>DATNET010000529.1:0-4001 GCA_035606745.1 Tepidiformaceae bacterium | reverse complement strand
AGTTGCAGCCGATGTGGGACGCATGGGCGGCCGGTGATCGCAAGGCGGCATTGGCCGCCACGCCCGATAAGGTGGTCGACGAGCTCATCGTCCATGGCACTCCGGAGGAGCGAAATGCGCACATTCGCCGGTACATGGATGCGGGAGTCGACACGGCGTTCTTCTCGTTTTTCAGCTTCGAACCGGACCGCGCGAAGCGACGCGACCTCATCCTCCAGGCGGTGAAGGACACGGCCCCGCGCTAGCGGAGGAGTTGGCGCCTTCGGCGCAGGTTCGGAGGCCTTTCCCGAAAGGGGCGCTTCTTTCCGGAGCGTGGCAGAATGGGGCGCGTGAACGGTCCGTAGGTCGTAATGGCCTATGGTGGTCCATGGCAGCAACACGCTGGCAGCAATACTGCTGGCGGCGGCACTGTTTAGCAGCAACACTGCTCGTGGTGGTGTTGCGTGCTGCAATGCTGTCCAGAACCGCGTGTCCAGGGGTGAGGTGCATTCCAAAAATTACACACCGTTTACAAGCCCACAGAGGGAACCCGGCGTTTTTCGTTGACCCTATTTGGAACGGGTTCTTACACTGCCCACGATGAGGAGAGCATTCATGGAGCGAATTCGGATCCGACCCCTTGCCCTGGCCGCGATTATGGGCGCCGTCGCGCTCGTGCCGATGTTCGGCAGCAGCGCCCTGGCATCGTCTTCCAGCCGGCCCAACGAAGTCGCGTTTTCACGCGGGCTCGCAAACGTCCAGGTCCTGCCGTCACTCCTGCCGAACAGCAAGGAGAACACGAGCATTGTGGCTCAGAACGATGGCACCGCAGCAGCCACCATCGTCATGGACATCTACACGCCCGCGGGAGTGCTTATCCCCTCCGCCAGTGTGCCGTTCGCGAACGTGCCACCCGGCGGCACGCGCGTCTTCGCCCAGGCCACGAATACGGGCCTGACACCGGGCTTCCGTGGCGTCGGCGTCATTTCGAGCGACCAGCCGGTCAATACGCTTGAAGTGCGCGACATCCAGGAAAATGGCACCGGCATCGATTCCTACGATATCCACGCTGTTTCGACAGCTGGCGCGATGAAGGTCGCTCTGCCGTACGTTTCGAATGCGCTCGAGAACACGTTCAACACGCGCTTCGCGATTGCGAACACGAGCACCACGCAAGCCTGCGTAACCATCCAGTACGTCTTCCCCGGTGGGGCAAAGTCGCCCGTTTCGGATAACGGCCCGGGCGGCGGCGGCTGCACGACCGGCTATGCGATCCCGGTGAACGGCCAGATTTCGTTCGCACCGACGGCGATCGACGGCGCCATTCCCATGCCGGCGAGCACGAACAACAGCATCATGGCCGCGACCATCACATCGACGGCACCCGTGACGGTCTCGGTTGACGCCTACCTCACCGGCGCCCACAAGCTCGGCTCGTACGACGGCTTCGCCGTCGACGCAGACCCAACGAAGAGCGACCTCGGCACGACGGTCCTCATCCCTGTCGCCGCCAAGCTCGATGGCTTCTACACCCAGATCCTGCTTTCGAATCCCGGCGCCACCGACGCACATGCGACGATCACCTACAAGGACCAGAACACTGGCACCACGTACCCGGTCTCGCTGACGGTCCCGGCAGCGGGCACGGCCAACCACAGCGTCTACGACACTGCGGGGAACATCCCTGAGGGGTTCGTTGGCTCCGCTGTTGTGACCTCGGACCAGCCGCTTGCGGCAGTCGTCTTCCGTTCGCAGATGACGGCGCCGGGCAGCTTCATCGACCTCGACACCTACACGGCCGCGAAGGGCATCCCGGTTGGCCGCGCGACCACGACCGCCAAGGTCCCGCTCATCTTCCGCCGCGCCTATAGCGCCGGTTCGAACTTCGGCTACAACACCTGGGTAAACGTGACCGTCGCCGATGGCGGCACCGCCAACGTGACCCTCACCTCGATCAACGACACGACGAATGCGGCCCCCGGCTGCAGCGCCGCGGCGACGTTCACCACGACCAAGCAGGTCAACGGCTCGTTCATCTTCTACCAGAACGCAGACACGGATACGGGCTTTGGCCCGAACCCGCCCGCCTGCTTCTGGGGCGGCATGACGATTACCTCCGACAAGCCGATCATCGCCGTCGCCAACGCGACCAACGACCTCAACGTCGGCGACAACGACGGCCTCTTCAACGCCTTCAGCAACTAACTGAGGGCCCGACTACATCTCTCCTCGAAGGGGCGCCCGCATGGGCGCCCTTTCTTTTCGCCCGGCGAGCGCGTCGCCCCGGTTGGCCTCGTCCGGCGCGGTCGTTCCTCCCCTCGTCTCTCGTCTTTCGTTTCTTGTCTCTGGCCCACGTACCATCTGAGCCATGTCCATCGCCTACGGCGGTATCGTCGCGTTCCTGTTTCGGGGCGTGAACGTCCTTGTCGCCCTCGCCACCGTCCTCGTCACGTCTCGCCTGCTCGGCAAGGATGATTACGGCGTGCTCTTCCTCGGGCTCGTCGTCATTGGCGTAGTCACCGCGATGACGGGCGGGCTGACCGCGGCGATCGCCTACCAGATTTCCAACCAGCGCCAGCCGTCCGGCACGGCGTTGCTCAGTGGCGGCGTCCCCGGCCTGCTGGCAGGTGCGCTGGCCGTGGGTGCCGGGATTTTCGGCACCGAGGCGCTGACCGGCGAAGTCCAGGTGCTGTCGCTGGCCGTCGGAATTGGCGCCGCCGCGGTGGTCGTCCAGGGCGTCGTCGCGGGCGTCTTCCTCGGCAAAGATTCGCTGGTACGCTACAACATCACGCTGGTGCTGCCGCCGTTCCTTTCGTTGGTCTGCATGGTGGTGGTGCTTGTGGTGCTGGGCCATCGCACGCCCGAAAGCGCGCTGGCGGCCTACGCGGTGGGCCAGTGGGCAGCGGCGGGAGTCCTACTTGCCATGGCCGGTAGCGATGTCCGCAACGTCCTCACGTTCAACCGCTCGATGATGTCTGCGATCATCTCGTTCGCCGTGCTCGGCAGCATCTCCAGCGGCATTTCGTTCTTGAACTACCGGGCAGACACGTTCGTCGTGCGCCACTTCGAAGGAGATGGCGGCGTGGGCGTCTATGCCATCGCGCTCTACGTCGGCGAGTCGGTCTGGCAGGTGAGCGGCTCGCTCGCCCTTGCGATCTACGGCCGCATCGGCACGCTTACCCGCGACGACGCGGCCGTGCTCGTTACACGCGTGATGCGCCACACGCTCGTCATTATCTTCGCGGTCTGCGTGTGCATTTTCCTTGGCGCAGGCCTCGTGGAACGAGCCGTCTCGGGACGGACACCCTATCCGGGCGTCGCCTCGGCTATCCGCTTTCTGCTGCCGGGCGTGCTGCTGTACAGCCTTGCGCCGACCTACTCCGCGTTCTACACGTACCAGCGCGGGTTGCCCTGGGTGGCCGCGTTCGTCGCGGGCGGCGGTCTCATCATCGATATATCGCTCGACTTCGTCCTGATCCCCCGGATGGGAGTGAACGGCGCCGCCCTCGCCAGCACGATCGCGTACGCGGTGGCGATACTTGCCGGCCTGGCCATCTTCGTGGCCAGGGAGAACATCAAGGCAGCCGATATCTTTCGCTTCGGCCGCGCCGATGTCGAAGATTACCGGGTGCTCATCGGCCGGCTCCGTACGCTCATCGGCCACCCACCAGCGGTCCAGCCCTGAAGGCTCAAAGTGAGTCCGAACCGCGCACGTGAGTAAGCGGAGCGATGTTAAGGTGCCAGGACAGCCCGGGGTTCAACATTGCTACCTGAAGGCCAGGAAGCGAATCGGTCGTGATCGGTCCGCTTGCTGACGCGCGCGGTTCGGAGAGCGCCGTTCTCACTGTCCCGATTTTCAGTCGCGGGCGCTACGCGCCGGGCGCAAGCGGCATCGCACTCACCGACGAACGCGGCAGTGGGATGGGAAGCCCGGTCTCGGGATCACGAAGGATCATCATCGCGCAGCCGAAGACCGCTTCCAGCCCCGCGGGATCAAAGACGGCCGCGGGGGCGCCATCGAA
>DATNET010000528.1:0-5125 GCA_035606745.1 Tepidiformaceae bacterium | reverse complement strand
CGAGGCATCACGAAGTCGACTGGCAGACCGTCGCACGTTCGGTGCCGCCATACGGCAGGCATGTGCGCGCAGAGCGTGAACGGCTGGGTGCCGGGCATCCGCTGTTTCGCACACAGTACGAATTGGAGCCGGCAGAAGGTGGCGGCCGATTGTTCACGCCAGCACAGCTTCGCGCCCTCCAGGGCACGCATCCGCGGCTCCGCCTCCCGCTGGAGCACGAGCGATACGTCGGCGGCCTCGACCTCGCTGGCGAAGGTGCCAACGCCGATACCGTCGTGCTCACCATCGCTCGCGTGACGGCGCGCGATGGCGGCGCGGGCGTGGGCTGCGAAGTCGTCGAGCACGTGGCCTGGCGGTCGAGGCCGTTTGCCGAGGTGGTGGCGGGCTGCGTGGCGGTCGCCCGCACATGGCGCTTCGAGATGCTGTGTGTTGATGCGACGGGCATGGGTGCACCCATCACGGCACAGCTTTCGGATGCGCTCGGGACACGCGTGCGTCCGGTCGTGTTCACGGCTGGCGAAAAATCGGACCTCGGGTACGAAATGCTCGCCGCCGCCGGGACGGGCCGTCTCACCCTCTACCAGGCCGATGGCACACCCGAATCCGACGCCTGCCGGGCGGAACTGCGGTACTGCACGGCGGAATTTGCACCCGGCGGCCGGCTGCGGTGGTCCGCGCCCGGCGGACGCCACGACGACTTCGTTGCGAGCCTGGCGCTATGCCTGCGTGCCGCGAAAAGCGCCGGTGCCCCGCGCGTGGCGCACGGACGAAGGCCGGGCCACGAATAGTGGCCGACTGGCCACGACGTTCGGTGGCGTCGGGGTTTCCCCGCATTTTTTGGGGACGTGGGCCCGTAACGGGGCATTTCGGTGCCTTGTGCGCAGGTTAGCCGCCATACTCGTAGTGGCGTCTGGACGGGCCGCCACGGAGAGAGACCGCCGATGCAACTCTTGCTGCTGCACCCGCCATCGGGCGGGGCTGCTACGCTGGCGCTCCTTCGCGGCCTCGGACACGAGGTGCAGGCGGCTGAATTTAGCGCTGCTCCCCGCTCGCCGGGCAGCTCCCTGGTGGTGCTCGACTGCGCCTGTTCCGAACAACATGCGGCCTCGGCAGTTCGTGCCCTGACCACGATTCGCGCGAGCGGCTGCCTGCCTTCGCCATATGCGCTGGCGATGAACGTGCCGCCGGACGACCGGCACGTCGATGCATTGATTGACGCCGGCGCAGACGACATTGCGACTGCACAGGCTACCGTCGCGGCTCTGCGCACCGCGTTGAAGCTCGCCGCGCGGCGGCTCGGCAACAGCACGATGGCTGCCGGCTCGGCGGCTGACCCTCTCCGCAGCGCCATCGATGCCTCGGCCGACGCAATTACCATCCTCGATGTCGCCGGCCGGATCGTGTTCGCCAGCCAGGCCACACAGGCCATCCTCAAGCGTGAACCATCGTCGATCGTCGGGACACTCGGCTTCGACCTGATCGTGGAAGAGGATCGGCCACTCGCCTATGCGCTCTTCGCCGAACTCGCGGCCGGCAGGATACCCGAACAGGATCTCGTCGTACGCATGACCGCCGGCGATGGCTCGCTCGTCGATGTCGAAGTGAGTGGCCGAATGCTCCCGGGCCCCGACGCCGCACCGGCGGGGCTGATTGTCGTCACGAGGGATATCAGCGCGCGGCGCCGCGCAGACGCCGACCTGCGCGAATCGCAGGAGCGCTTTCAGCGCGTCGTGGAAGCGTCGCGAGACCTGATTGCCATCCTCGATCCGGCAGGGGTCGTCCAATTCTTGAGCCCCGCACATTCGCATGTGCTTGGCTACGAGGATGCGGACATCCTCGGCCGGCCCGTTACCGCCATCGTCCATCCGGACGATGCGTTGGACGCAGTCGAAGGCGTCCGTGAACTCACGCAGAACCTGGATTCCGCCATTGGGGAGATGCGCTTGCGCCACGCGAATGGCGACTGGATCCCGTTCGAGGTCGCCGCCTCGCCGCTGATGCAGGGCGGCGAGCTACGTGGCGTCGTCACCGTAGCGCGGGACCTGCGGGAGCGGCGCCGCGTGGAAGACGAGCTGCGAAAATCCGAGGCGCGCTTTCGCCAGGTGCTGGAAACCACCCAGGACCTCATCAGCATGACCGATGAGGCGGGGCGCTACCTCTTCGCCAGCCCCTCGCACGAAGCCGTGTTGGGCTACGCCCCAGGAGAATTGCTCGGACGAAGCGTTGCGGAACTCTTCCATCCCGACGAAGTGCAGGCAGTCATCGATTCGTTCGAAGCGCGAAGCGAAGCCGCGACGCCACGTCCCGTGACGCTCCGCCTGCGGCACAAGGATGGCAGTTGGGTCCCCATCGAGGTGGCCTCGTCGCAATTCAGGGATGCCGCCGGCGCACTGGCAAACGTTGCCGTAGGCCGCGATGTCCGGCCACGCGAGGCCGCTGAGCGCGCCGTCCGGGAGTCCGAGGAGCGGTTCGCCCAGGCGTTTCATCTCTCGCCACTCGCATCGGTGATGACCCGCTGGGACGACGGCGTGATCGTCGATTGCAACGAGCGCTTCCTCGAACTGACCTGCTGGCCTCGTGAGGAGCTCATCGGCCGGACGACGGCAGACATCGACCTCTGGTGGAAGCGCGGTGACCGGGCAAAGGCTGTCCGGCTGTTCGACGCGGAAGGAAAGGTATCCCACTTCGAAACCCGCCTGCGACAGCGAGGCGGCGAGTTGCGCGAGATTACGATCGCCGTAACCCGCCTCCAGGTCGGCGGCGAGCCGATGCTGTTCGCGGTCTTCGAAGACATAACACTGCGGAAGCACGCCGAGGAGACCGTCACGCGGCTCTCCACGATCCTCGAAACGGAGCACCAGGCCTCACTCGATGGCATCCTCATCGTTGACCCCGATGGCCGCGTCGTTTCCTGCAACGAACGCTACCTCGACATGTGGCAGTTAACCCCGGAGATCGTTGCGCAGGGGTTCGAGCAACGAAGCCTGGCCGTGCGGCACCTCCACCAGGACCCGGATGCCGTAATCGCCATGACGCGCGGCGTCTATGAACGAAACGAGCCCACGGCCAACGGCACACTCCAGCTGACCGATGGGCGCACCCTCGACTTCCATACCGCGATCCTCGCGGGCGCCGATGGCACCGATTACGGCCGCGTGTGGTACTACCGCGACGTGACCGAACGCCGCCGCGCAGAGGAGGAACTGCGGCGGAGCGAGGAGCGCTACCGGCGCCTCGTCGAATTTTCGCCCAGCGCGATCGTGGTCCACCAGGGCGGCGTTGTGCGCTATCTGAACGTGCCAGCCCGGCAGCTCTTCGGCGTGGCAGACGGCGCCGGGCCGGACGCCAGGATCGCAGACTTCATCGCGAGCGATGACATCGAGGGCCTGACCGCCAACGCACGGGCGAATTTGACGGCTTCCGTGCCCCAGTTCGCCGAGGCCCGCCTGCGCTTGCCTGGTGGCGGCGAACTGGACGTGGAAGTGGCTTCCGTAACAACGTCGTTCGGCGGCGCACCGGCCATTCAGACCGTCATCCGCGATGTCAGCGAACAACGGCGCGCAAACGAAGAGCGGCTTGCGCTCGAACGCAAGCTGTTGGAAGCGCAAAAGCTCGAAAGCCTGGGCGTGCTCGCCGGCGGGATCGCGCACGACTTCAACAACCTGCTCGTCGCGATCATGGGCAACGCCGGGTTAGCGGCGATGGAACTCCCGCCGGCTTCGCCCCTGCGTGTCTACCTCGATGAGATCGAAACGGCATCCCAGCGCGCGGCAGAATTGGCACGGCAGATGCTCGCGTATTCGGGCAAGGGCCGCTTCGTCGTGGCTCCATTGGACCTCGTCGCGATCGTCCAGGAGATGAGTAACCTTCTCGGCGTGTCGCTGCCGAAGAAGGCGCTGCTCACACTGGCGCTCGAACCGGGGCTGCCGGCGTTCGAGGGCGACGCCACCCAGATACGGCAGGTGGTGATGAACCTCGTCATCAACGCCGGCGAGGCAATCGGCGAAGGCGAAGGCGCGATCCGCGTCAGCACCGGCGTAGTCGACTGCACTGCTGACTACCTCGCCGGAGGCGTCCACTCACCCGAACTGCCAGCCGGGGAATACGTCTACCTCGAAGTCACGGACACGGGTTGCGGCATGGACGAAGCGACGGTCGCGCGAATCTTCGACCCGTTCTTCACCACGAAATTCGCGGGCCGCGGGCTTGGCCTGGCAGCCGTGCTCGGGATCGTGCGCGGCCACCGCGGGTCACTCCGCGTCGCCAGCGCGGCCGGCCAGGGCACGACCTTCCGGCTGCTCCTGCCGGCCCTCGCCTCGCTGGCGGGCAGCGAAAGTGGTGGAGCGACCGGGGCCGTGCCCGCGTGGCACAAGTCCGGCACTGTGCTCGTCGTCGACGACGACCCGGCCGTCCGCAACGTCGCCGCCCAGATGCTGGCCAGGCTGGGGCTGACCGTGCTCACAGCGAGCGATGGCCCTGAAGCGCTGGAACTGCTGCGCACGCGCCCAGCAGGGCTCAGGGCGCTGCTCGTCGACATGACGATGCCAGGAATGACCGGCGCAGAATTGAGCGAAGCCGCGCACAGCGTGGTCCCGGGCCTTCCCGTCGTCACGATGAGCGGCTACAGCGCCGACGATGGGCAGTCCGGCGGAGACGGTTCCGGCGCCACCTTCATCCAGAAGCCGTTCACCATCCGGGAGCTTTCAGACGCGTTGCACGCAGTGCTGGGCTAAGCGTGAGCCGGCCACGAGCCCCGATTCGCGGTACCGCCGCGGCGCGGGCCTCGGCGCGTCAGCAGTTGAGCTCGCTCCGCGCGCGTCCTGATGACCTCCGACAGCGTTCCCATGGCAACAGCCATCGGTCGTGCGAACATGCTGCGAGTGGCAACCGATCCGTTGTTGACCCGAGTGCTCGCCGCTGCGGGCCTGCACGATACCGGCACCTTCGTGGCGACTCCGGGCTGGGTGAACCGCGTCTGGGTGAGCGGCGAACTGGTCGTCCGTCTGAGCGACGGGCAACTCCTTGGCTCGTTCCGCCACGAGGCGCGGGTGGTCGGCCCGCTCACGGAGACCGCGGTTCCACATGCTCGATGCCTTGGCACAGGCACCAGTCCGGATGGCACGTG
>DATNET010000504.1:0-12310 GCA_035606745.1 Tepidiformaceae bacterium | reverse complement strand
GCTGAGCTGCTCGTGCGCTCGGCGGGCGGCCTAACCCGCTCCGAGTTTTTCGCCGGTGCGGGCCTTTCCGCTGCCCAGGAGCGGGTCATGGACTCGTTCGTTGCCCGGCGCCGGGCGCGGGAGCCGTTCGCGTACATCGATGGCAAGCGCGAATTCTACGGCTTGGGCTTCGAAGTGACGCCCGAGGTGCTGGTGCCTCGGCCTGAGACCGAAGTGCTGGTTGAGATCGGCATCGAGGCCATGCGCGCGCACGCCGGGGCTACAGTCGCGGACGTCGGCGCTGGCAGTGGGTGCGTGGGTGTTGCCGTCGCCCACTCCGTTCCGCAGTATGGTGTCGGCGGCCGAGTGGTTGCGACAGACGTAAGCGCCGCCGCCCTGGCCATTGCGGCGAAGAACGCTGCTTCGAACGCGGTCGAGTTAGGCTTCGTACGCACCAACCTTGCCTCGGCAGTCGGCCACGCTGACGTAGTGCTGGCGAATTTGCCGTACATCCCATCCGCACAAATCGCCTGGCTCGAGCCTGAAGTCAGCAGGTGGGAGCCACGTCTCGCACTCGATGGCGGCGTCGACGGGCTCGATCTGATTCGCCGGCTCATTCTCGACTGCGCTCGCCGGTTAAGGCCCTCCCTCCTTGCCGTAGAGGTTGGAGATGGGCAGGCGCCCAGCGTTTCGCTCTTCGGTGAACGCCTGGGCGCCTGTGTGTCGGTGGCCAAGGACCTTGCCGGGATTGAACGCGTGGTGTGTTTCCGTTGGGAATAAAACTGGTCGCGCTTGATATCGACGGGACGCTCATCCCGCCGGCCCACTACGGCGACGGCGCCCAGCTTCCTTCCGAACGTACCGTGGCGGCCGTCCAGCATCTCCAAATGGACGGCCTGGTGGTGGTGCTGGCGTCGGGGCGGATGTTCCCGGGCACCGCCCGGATTGCACGAGCGTTGGGATTGGAAGGACCGGTCATTTGCCAGCAGGGGTGCTCGGTCCACACGATGGACGGAAACACGCTGCACCTCTTTCCGATCGAGCGTCCGCCCGCACTGGCAATCATCGAATACGCCCGCGAACTCAATCATCCGTACGAGTGGTTCAACCCGGTCCGGTACCTCGTCTCGCGCCGTGTGCCGGCCGCGGAGGAGTACGGACGGGTCTCCGGCATCGAGCCGGAATACTTCGACCGGCCCGAAGACGCTGGTGTGTTGCCGACCGGTGTAGGTGTCATTTCGTCGCCAGAAGAGGCGCCCGCGATCCATCGTCACCTTGCCGGTCTGCACGGCGAAGCGCTCCATCTGCTCGACTTTCCAACGGTCACGGTGGCTGTCGATGCGAACGCCAACAAGGGCCATTCGTTGTCGTTGATCTGTGCGGACCTGGGCATCAGACGCGAGGAGTGCGTTGCCATCGGAGACAGCGTCAACGACGCCTCGATGTTGGCCTGGGCTGGGCGCGGAATCGCCATGCCCCACAGCGACCGCTATGCGCTCGATGCAGCGGACGAGGTTTTGGATATGGGCGATGCTGAGCCGCTCGCGGCGTTCCTGGAACAACTCGCGCGAGGCTGAGACCAGCGCAGCGTTGGCTCTACGAAGGGTCGATCCGGTGCCAGATCTTCATGAGCCAGAGGCCTATCCCGAAGACGAGAAGGCACGCGACCGTGACCGGCGCGACAACCTTGACCCAGTCCAGCGATGCCCCTTCGCTCGCGCTCGTTGCGGGGACGGCATATTGGCCGGTCACGCTACGGATATGTTCGACCACTTCCGATTCCGTTGGCGCGCCATCGACGGTTTCCGTTACCCGCGGGTCGAGGTTTACGGCATGCCCATCGACGAGGCGATAGGAGCCTCCGGGGGAATCGAGCATGGGCCAGAGCAATTGTCCACCCGAATTCGGAAGCATGAGGAGTACACGCTCGCCCTGCTGCAGCGGTACGCCCGCGCACCCGAGGGGCGGCGCCTGAATGACAACATCGCTGGCTGACACCGGGCCCTTCAGATAAACCTGCGGCGTGATTCGGGCCTGGGTATCGCCGACCCCGGCCACCGTCCCGATAAGGATGACCGACGTCGCCTCGATCTCCTCGCGGGTCGCAAGGGAAGTCGAAGTCGACCCGCACTTTTCCGGCAGCAGCGCCGGATGCGCAAAAACAGCGGCTCCCGGGAAGAGAGCCGCTGTCGCGAGGATGAGTGCGGCGAGCCCGCTCCTAGCCCTGGGCCTGCGCGAATTGATAAATCTTCCCCTCGGTCTTAATAGCCGGGGCAATGACCATTTCGGCCTGCTGGAATTCGCGGATGGTGTGTGCCCCACACATGCCCATCGCTGTCCGAAGGGCACCGACGAGGTTTTCGGTGCCGTCTGTACGGCTCGTGGGGCCCCAAAGCAGCTTGCCGATCGTCGTGTTCACGCCGACGGTCACTCGCGTGCCTCGCGGGAGGTTGGCGTGCGGTGTAGCCATGCCCCAGTGGTAGCCGCGGCCGGGCGCTTCCGTTGTTGCTGCGAACGGCGAGCCCATCATGACTCCATCGGCGCCCGAGGCGAAGCATTTGCAGACATCGCCCCCGGTGCGAATACCACCGTCCGTAATAATCGGGACGTAGTTGCCGGTCTCGTGGAAATACGTATCGCGGGCGGCTGCGCAATCGATGGTAGAGGTGACCTGTGGGACGCCGATGCCGAGCACTTCGCGGCTGGTGCAGGCGGCCCCTGGCCCAACCCCGACCAGCACCGCCGAAACGCCGGTGCGCATGACTTCGAGCGTGGCACCGTAGCCGACCGTATTGCCGACAACGACAGGGATGTGAATGTTCTTGAACAGCTTGTCGAATCGCAGCCCTTCGACGCTGTTGGATTCGTGGCGAGCGGTGGTCACCGTGCTCTGCACGACGATGATGTCGGCGCCGGCTTCCTGGATGAGGGGAGCGAGAGCCTTCGTGCGCATCGGCGTGACGGAGACTGCGGCGATCGCCCCGCCATCCTTGATTTCGTGGATGCGGCGGGCGATCAGGTCGTCGCGGATTGGGAGCGCGTAGGCCGCCTGGAGGATCGCTGTCGCCTCGTCACGGCTGGCACCCGCGACTTCCTGGAGCATCGAGCTGGGGTCGTCGTAGCGAGTCCAGACGCCTTCCAGGTTGAGCACGGCCAGTCCGCCGCTGCGGTGCATCTCGATGGCAAAGTGAGGGTCGACCACGGCATCCATTGCGGAGGCGAGGAACGGCACCTTGAACTCGTGCTGGCCGATGGTGAGGCCGAGCGTGACCAGCTCAGGGTTGATCGTGTACTCGCCGGGGACGATGGCGACTTCGTCGAAGCCGTAGGCCCGGCGAAGCTGTTTGAAAACTGGAGCGGCCGCTTCAGAGCGATCAGACTCCAACGACGCATGGCCGCGCTCCGGTACGTCGGAGGCGGCGGAAGAAAGGTGAACAGCAGTACTCAATTCAGCGCAATCCCGGTGTGGAGTCGCGGCGCAAGTCTTCGGCCGCCTGTATCATTCGAGTGTAGGCGTCGTTCAAGAACAGGGTCAACAGCATTTCCATCAAACATTCCGCCGCGAGCCATACAGGCGGCGCCGAATCTGAGGCGCGGCCGTTGCAGCCCGGAATTTATGTCGTTGCCACGCCCATCGGCAACCTCGGGGACCTGAGCCAGCGCGCCATGTCCGTGCTTCGGTCAGCGGCACTCGTCGCGGCCGAAGACACGCGAACTTCTGGCACCATTTTGAAGCTGGCCGGGAGCCAGGCAGGCGTCGTCAGCTTAACCGAACACAACGTCGAGCAGCGAACCCCCGCACTCCTCACAGCGGCGCGCGATGGAGCGGTTGTGCTGGTGAGCGACGCTGGCACTCCGGTGGTTGCCGATCCAGGGGCAAGGCTCATCGCTGCTGCGCACGAGGCCGGCATTCCGGTCTTCGCCGTGCCGGGCCCCTCAGCGCTCGCGTCTGCCATCTCCGTCTCGGGCTTCCCGGGAGAAGATGTGCACTTTCTCGGCTTTCTGCCGCGGCCACACGGCCAGCGGGTGGCACGCCTGACGACGGCCGCCGCCAATGCCGCCGTCGTCGTCTTTTTCGAGAGCCCGAACCGGCTCGGCGCGACGCTCGAAGAGCTGGCTGCGGCGCTGGGTGACCCGCCCGTTGCCGTTTGCCGGGAGCTGACGAAGCTCCACGAAGAGGTCGTGTGCGGCTCAGCGTCGGAACTGGCGCAGCACTTCGCGGCGACGCGTGGGGAGTGCACGGTCGTCGTGGATACACGTTCGTGCGGCAAGAAGGACGCCAGCACGGAAGCGGTGGCGGCGTACATGGGCGAGATGCTGCGAGCCGGTGCACGTCGTTCGCTTGCAGCGGGTGAAGCAGCTCGTCGCTTCGGCGTACCGCGTGACCGGGCCTATGAACTCTGGGACCAGGATGAAGGCACGGCCCGAACCTGACCCTGTGGTAGACTCAAAACCATCCTCCCCTCCAGGTGTCGTTGTGCCGGACCGGATTCTCGTCTGCGTGGCGTGGCCCTACGCGAATTACTTGCTGCACGTCGGCCATGTGGCCGGTGCGTATCTGCCTGCCGATATTTTCGCTCGCTACCAGCGGCTTTGCGGCAACGATGTGGTCATGGTTTCGGGCAGCGACTCGCACGGCACACCGATCACCGTGGCGGCGGACAAAGAGGGCGTGGAGCCAAGGGTCATTGTCGATCGGTACCACGGGAAGCTGGTTGAGGTGTGGGAACGGCTGGGAATCTCCTTCGACCTCTACACGACCACGCTCACCGAAAACCACTACGCCACTACGCAAGACATTTTTCTCGGTCTGCTCGAGAAAGGGCTGCTGGTCCCGCGGACGGAGGACCACCTGTACGACCCCGAGGCAGAGCGCTTTCTGCCCGACCGTTATGTTGAAGGCACGTGCCCGGTGTGCGGCTTCCTGGAGGCGCGGGGTGATCAATGTGACAACTGCGGCTCGACGCTGGACGCCGTGGAGCTGATAAACCCGCGAAGCAAGATCACCGGCGCAACACCCGTGCTGCGCCCTTCGGAGCACTTCTTTTTACGGCTGTCGGAGCTTGAGGCGCCACTGAAGGAGTGGGTGGGTAAGCAGGCCCACTGGAGGCGGAACGTCCTCAACTTTACGCTGGGATCGTTGAATGAAGGCCTCAAGGATCGTGCCATTACGCGCGACATCAATTGGGGAGTTCCGGTGCCCGTGCCGGGCTATGAAACGAAGCGCATCTATGTCTGGTTCGATGCTGTGATTGGATATCTCTCGGCCACGAAGGAGTGGGCGCAGCGCAAGGGCGACCCGGACGCGTGGAAGCCCTACTGGCAGGACCCTGCGACGCGGAGCTACTACTTCATCGGCAAGGACAACATCCCGTTCCACACCATCATCTGGCCGGCAATGCTGATCGGCTACGGAGGCCTGGACTTGCCCTATGACGTCCCGGCGAACCAGTACGTCAACTTTTCCGCGGGTCAGAAGCAATCGAAGTCGAAGGGCACCGGTACCTGGGTCCTGAGCCTCCTGGAAACGTACAGCGCCGACACCGTTCGTTTCTATCTGACATCAATATTGCCAGAGACAAGCGATTCCGAGTTTCGCGAAGACGAGTTGATACGGGCGAACAACGACGTGCTGATCGCGACGTGGGGTAACCTCGCCAATCGTGTGATTTCCATGATTCATCGCAACTTCGATGGCATCGTGCCGTCTGCCGATACGCTCTCGCCGGAAAGCCAGGCGCTGCTCGACACGGCCGAGGCCGCGTTCGCTTCGGCGGGCGCGGAATACAACGGCTGTCACTTCAGAAATGCTTTGCAGGAAGCGCTCAAGGTGGCACAAGCAGCGAACAAGTACCTTGACGAACGGGCTCCCTGGAAGGCCGTCAAGACCGACAAGGCGAACGCGGCGGAGACGTTGGCTACGGCACTTAACGCGATCAACGCGCTGAAGACGCTGCTCCACCCGATCATCCCGTTTTCGACGGCCATGCTGCACGACGACCTCGCCCAGTCCGGAACGGTGTTGGACGCGGGTTGGCGATACGCTCCGATAGCAGCTGGCACAGCACTTCGTCCGGTGCGGCCGCTCTATACCAAGATCGACACCACCCGGGACGAGGCGGTGCGCGCGTGATGTTGTTCGACACCCACTGTCACCTCCAGGAGTCCGTCTTCGATGGCGACATTGGGCGCGTACTTGAACGCGCCCTTGCTTCGGGCGTATGTGGCATCACACTCTGTGGCTACGACGCATCAGCGAACGTCAAAACGCTCGAGATGGCCGCCACATCCGAACTGCTCCACGCTGCCGTTGGGTACCACCCACACGAAGCGAAGGACGTCACCGCTGCGCAGTTGGTTGAATTGGACACGCTGGCAAGCCTGCCTGAAGTGGTCTGTGTGGGCGAAATTGGCCTTGATTTCTTTCGAGACCATTCGCCAGAGGGCGCTCAACGGCGGATTCTCGATAGCCAGCTCGACATCGCCGTGCGCACAAAGAAGCCGGTTTCGGTGCATAGCCGCGGAGCGGAGGATGCGATCTACAGCCACCTGGCGCGGTATTCCGCCGCGTGTGGATGGCGGCCGGGGCAACGTGAGATCGGCGTCATGCACTGCTTTGGCGGCGACCTCGATCAGGCCCGGGGCTACGTCGCATTGGGGTTCGGGATCTCAGTCGCCTGTCCGATAACCTATCCCGCAAACAACAAAGCACGCATGATGGCCCGCGAACTGCCCCTGGAGTCGCTCGTCGTGGAGACAGACAGCCCGTACCTTCCGCCCCAGCCGTTCCGCGGCCAACGCAATGAACCCGCTCATGTGCGATATGCGGTCGATGCCATCGCAGCGGCACGAGGCCTGCCCGCCGAGATGGTGGCGGAGGCGACCACCAACAATGCAGCTCGGCTCTTTGGTGTGCGCTTGCCCGCTGGAGCAGCCACATGGTGATGTCGATCCCGCTCGCAACTCTTTACGGCCCGGTCGCCGAGGACATGATCCTGGTCGAGGACCTGCTTGAATCGACCAAGCAGGTCGAATTGGCGCCGTTACGGCGGATGCTCGACCACGCGCTGCAGGCCCGCGGCAAGCGGCTGCGCCCGGCCCTCGTCCTGCTCGCGGGCTGCTTCGGCGATTACAACCTCAACAAGCTCGTCCCGCTGGGGGCGGCGATAGAGTTGCTGCACACTGCCAGCCTCGTGCATGACGACGTCGTGGATGGCGCCAGCAGCCGTCGGGGGCGGCCGACGACGAACAACATCTTCGATAATGCGCTCACCGTGCTGCTCGGGGACTACATGTTCGCTAACGCGGCGGAGATGGTGACCCGAACGGGCAGCCTTCATGTGACACGCCTCTTCGCGCTGGCGCTGATGAAGATGACCAGCGGCGAGCTCGACCAGGATGCCGCTGCGTTCGACGTAGGCAAGGATATCCAGAACTACCTCTGGCGGATCGCCGGAAAGACTGCGTCACTCTTCGCGAACGCGACCGAGGGAGGCGCTGTGCTGGGGGGAAGCGACGCATCCACCGTCGAGGCGCTGCGGGTGTACGGCTACAGCATTGGCATGGCGTTCCAGATCGTTGATGACCTTCTCGACTTCACCGGCGACGAAGCGGAGATGGGGAAGCCCGTAGGTAGCGACCTGCGCGAGGGTACGGTCACGCTCCCCGGTCTACTGTTGCTGGAACGGCACCCTGAAAATAACCCGATCAAGAAGTTCTTCACAGCCACGCGAGGACGCGAAGAGCGCCTGCAGGAGGCGCTCGCCATGATCCGCTCTACTGAAGTCCTCGACGTTTCGATGGAGATGGCGCGTGATTATGTCCGCCGGGCGAATGAGGCGATCGCGTTCCTGCCCGCGACTGCGGCGAAGCAGAGCCTTGCGGACATCGGCGAATATGTCCTGAACCGAAAGAGCTGAACGGCCTGTCTAGGCGAGCGGGTCGCTTTGGGGCGTGCCCTTCCGCAGAATGCGGCCGTCGTCCACCATCTTCGGCACTTCCCTGGGACGGACCGTGTTCCCATACCAGTCGACCAGGTCGCCCTTAGCGGCAGCGACCTGCATGTCCTGGATCTCCGTGATCTCGCCCTTCAACTTGCGCTTTCGCGGCTGCGGCTTGTTGACTTCCGGGTGCTCGTTGGGGCGGGCGCTGGTGATGGGCTTCGTCACCTTCTTGCCGAGATGGTAGAACTGGTTGTCATCGGGAATGCGGCGCGGGTATCCATCGCGGAAGGTAAATGCCGAAAACGAGGTCGGCATGATGCGTGCTGCATCTTTGTAGCACTGCGGGCACGGCACCGGTTCGGTGGCCTCCCGCATCGGCCGAAGCTCTTCAAAAATGCCGTTACACGGCTGGCAGAAATATTCGTACAGTGGCATCCACACCACCCCCCACGGAGCTTTGAGCTGGAGCTTTGAGCTATTGTACATGGTCGTGCGTAAGAGGCGCCCGGACGAGGCTTTCGCTTGCGGCCGCGGGCGCGGCGCGCGGCGCCAAACGCGCCACCTGGTCGACGTATCGGCTGCTCAGGATGTCGTGGTCGAGGACATAGCGAATGACTTCATTCAGCACCCGCTGGAGTTCGAAGCCGAGGTCGTCATCGATTCGCACAGACGCGAAGGCCGCCATATTCGCGACACGGGCGTAGCGCAGTACTCTCAGCGCACGCACGGACAGGAGCTGCCCGCCGCCGGCGCGCGACCGGCAATCCGCGCAGGCCAGCCCGCCAGCGGAAGGCGAGAGCAGCGTCTCGATCGGCGGGAGTGAGGCGCTGCAGAGGGTGCAAACATCAAGTTGCAGCTCATATCCCATGAGCGAGAGGAGTTGCAGTTCGAACGACCGCAGGACGGTCCGAGGAGCATCCGCCTCCAGCGCATCGAGCAATTCCAGCAGCAGGGTGTAGAGCCCAGGGTGGTCGGCGTGCTCAATCGTGAAACGATCGACGAGCTCCGCACAGTACATCGCGGCCGCGCCACGCTCGAGATCCTCACGGATTCCCATGTAGCCGGTGATGGTCTCGGCCTGCGTGAAGATGTCGAGTGCGCGCCCGCGCGCCAGCATGAGTTTCGAACGGGTGAGCGGTTCGAGGTGTCCGCGCATGTGGCTTTTCGCCTTGCGCACACCTTTCGCCACGGCATCGAACTTACCCTCGCGGTCGCTGTACACCGTGAAGATGCTGTCCGCTTCCCCGATATTGCGGCGGCGCAGGATGACGCCCTCGGTCTTATAGGTACGCGGCCTATCGCTCATGGCTAGAGCTCCTGGCGGCCTTCCATCGCGCGGGTGAGTGTGACATCGTCGGTGTATTCCAGATCTGCACCACTGGGAAGGCCGCGTGCGAGCCGGGTGACGCGTACGCCTGCGGGGCCGACGAGCCGCTGGATGTACATCGAGGTGGCCTCGCCTTCGAGGCTTGAGTTCGTGGCCATGATGACCTCTTTGACGTCCCCCGGACGCAGCCGCTCAATGAGTTCGCGAATGTGGAGTTCGTCTGGGCCCACACCATCCATCGGGTTGAGCACGCCGTGGAGCACGTGGTAGAGGCCGCGGAAGCCGGTCCGGTCGATGGCGAGGATGTCGAGCGGCTGCTCCACGACGCAGATCGCCGAGCGGTCGCGACGGTCATCCATACAGATGCTACAAGGGTCGCTTTCGGTGATATTGAGACAGATCGAGCAGAAGGCGATGCGGGCTTTTACGTCGAGCACTGCGCTGGCGAGGCCCTCAGCATCCTGGACCGATGTTCGGAGGATATGGTAGGCGAGCCGTTGCGCCGATTTGGGGCCAATGCCAGGCAGCTTATGGAACGCCTCGATGAGGCGGACGATGGGCTCGGGCGTCCCGGCGAGCGCCTCGGCCACTAGGTGAGGCCCGGGATCTTGAGTCCGCCGGTTATGGCGCCGAACGATTCCGACTGGAGCGCCTCGGCACGTTCAGCAGCGTCGCTGATGGCGGCAAGGATGAGGTCCTGCAACATTTCTACGTCCGCGGGGTCGCACACATCGGGATCGATCGTGATCCCAGTAATTTTTTGCTGGCCGGACATGGCGACGCGGACAGCGCCCCCTCCGGCGGTCCCTTCGATAGTCGTGGCGGCGAGTTCCTGTTGGGCGCGCGCGAGCATCTCCTGAGCAGCGGCGAGAGGGTTGGCAGCGGCGGAGCCGCCCATTCCCTGCCCAGCTCCGCCACCCCCTCCGCGCCGCAGGTACCGGTTGTTCCCACTGCTCTTGGCCATGATCTACTCCTTCGCCACCGGAGTGGCGCCGATCGACTTCGCCGTCTCCGCGAGATGGCCGCCCCTGGCGGGCTTTCGTGCTGCGGCCGCCCCGTCGCGCGCGACCAGGCGCGTCTTCAGCCGGACAGGCCTTCCGAGAATAACCTCTGCCTGCTGCTCAATCACCACCCGGCCATCCAATTCGACCTTTTGCTGGTGGAAAGGATAGTAGAAACCCAGTTCGAGTTCTTCGGCCTCGATCGAAATCACTTCACACGAGCCGTTGAGGTAGCCCGCCATGCGCACGTTGATCATCTTGCAACGCTCGTAAAGATCGCGGAGGAAGCGTTCATTCGGACTCAACTCCCCGTCGGCGGAACCGTTGTTTGCTGCCGACGCCACGGAGCGTGAGATTGGCCGTTGTCCGTTTGGGCCGGGCACGGCTGTATGAGCTGCGGTAGGCACGCCCGCGGCCGCAACGACCGGCTGGGGCTGGAGGATCGCGGCTGCGCACGCGAGTTCGAGGGGGATTGGACTGGCGGGGTCCAGCCGGAAATCGGCCCTGGCGAGTTCCTGGACCGCCGTCACCAGTGCACGGGGCGTCGTGCCCCGGGCGAGCGCGAAACGGACTAATTCGGCCACCTCGGAATCTTCACCGGGAGCCTGGGCACGTAACAGCGGCGGAAGCATCTCGCGTAGCAAGCCAAGGCTTTCCCTGGTGAACCGTGCGATGTCCAGGCCATCATCCGCGACTTCGCGTGCGATCGTGAGGGCCGTCGCCAGGTCCTCTTCCAGGATCGCCCGGACGAGGCTCTCGCTGCGTTCGTCGTGCACGAGGCCGAGGGCGGAGAGTACGTCGGCGGTGGCTGGGCTCGGTCCGTATTGCGCGACAACCTGTTCGAGCAACGTGATAGCGTCGCGCACACCGCCACGCGCCTGGGCAGAGATGGCAAGGAGCGCTTCGCCTGGAATCGCGAACCCTTCCTTGTCGCAAATGAACTGGAGGCGTGCCACCATCGGTTCGGCGCTGACGCGATGAAAATCATGGCGTTGGCAGCGCGAGAGAATGGTCGCTGGGACCTGGTGGAGCTCCGTCGTCGCCAGGATGAAGATGGCGTGAGGCGGAGGTTCTTCCAGCGTCTTCAGCAGGGCATTGAACGCTCCCGAAGTGAGCATGTGCACTTCGTCGAGCAAGTACACCTTCTTCTTCAGGTCGCTCGGGGCGAAGCCGATCTTCTCACGCAACTCGCGGATGTCTTCGATTCCGCGGTTACTCGCCGCATCCATCTCGATCAGGTCGAGCGCCGCCCCGCGGCCGATGGCGATGCAAGCCGGGCAAGCGTTACACGGATTGCCATCGACGAGATTCGCGCAGTTCACGGCGCGCGCGAGGATGCGCGCGGTCGTAGTCTTGCCCGTGCCACGGGGACCGCTAAAGAGGTAGGCGTGCGCGACCTGTCCGCTGATCAGCGCGTTCCGCAACGTCGTGACGATATGGTCCTGTCCAACGACTTCGTCGAACCCGCTCGGACGCCATTTTCCGTAGAGCAACTGATCCCCCATGGCGCCACCGCGGAGATGGAGCCGACTGCTTTGCACCTAGCAGTATAGAACAGATGTGTTTCGGTCACGAGCGGCTTTGATGATGCGGAGCCAGCTCTAGTGGCCGTGCAGCATGCCAAGATCGCCAAGGTATTGTTCTTCCCTGGCCCGCATTTTTGCTTCGTCCTCAGCGCTATCGACGTGGTCGTAGCCGCAGAGGTGAAGGATGCCGTGGGTGAGCAGATGCGCCAGTTCAGCGTTGATAGAGTGACCCACTGTGGACGCCTGGCGTTCCGCCGTTGGGAGCGCGATTGCGATGTCCCCGAGGAGCGCCTCATCGGCCAGGCCCTGCACGAAGTCATCTGCCTCGTCCGGGAACGAGAGCACATCGGTGGGCTCGTCGATGCCCAGGAACTGAAGGTTCATCGCGCGCACTTCATCATCATCGGTGATGAGGATGCCGAGCCCCGTGCCGTCTGCGACGCCTTCGCCGCTCATTACTCGGGCTGCCAGTTCGTGTAACGCCTGCACGTCCACAGCCGGCGCCGGGATGGTCAGTTCGAGAGAGACATCGTA
>DATNET010000497.1:0-3910 GCA_035606745.1 Tepidiformaceae bacterium | reverse complement strand
CAGTACTACACCGCAGGCGGGTGGCGGCCGGTGCAGGAAATCGCAGCGGCCAGCCGTACGGGCGCGGCGACCAACATCATCATCGGTACTGCCGTGGGTTTCGAAACGACGGCTGTCACTGCTATCACCGTGGGCATCGCGCTTGTTGTGTCGTTCGTGCTGGGCCAGCACGCCGACCTGACGAACGTCAGTGATATTTCGACGGGCGTGTACGGTACCGCTGTTGCGACTATGGGCATGCTCATGTCGGCTGCCTACGTGCTCGCGATGGACACGTTCGGGCCGATCACGGATAACGCGGGCGGGATCACCGAGATGGCCGCCGGGACAAAGCCCGAAGCGCGCCAGATCACCGACGCCCTCGACTCCGTGGGCAACACGACGAAAGCGCTCACGAAGGGCTACGCGGTCGGGTCCGCCGCTCTCGCCGCATTCCTGCTGTTCACGGCGTTCCTCGATGAAGTGCGGGTGGAATTCGGCAAGATCGCACGCGAGGACCCGGTCCGCTACGCACAGAACGTGCAGGACCTTAACCTCTATCCCGATGGCGCAGGGCAACTGGCTGAGAAGGGCCAGCTCATCCAGGCGTACGTCGCGAAGATGAAGGCCGCCGGCCTTTCGAATCACGACCAGGAGACCCTCGCGGTCGCAGGGGACCAGGAGACCACGGCGTTCCTGGGCAAGCAGATCCGGGACAAGACGATTACTCAACAGCAGGCGGAGGGAATTACGGGCAGCCCGGTGCCCTTGCCGCGCATCATGCCGATCAACCTTGGCAAGGTGGAGGTATTCGTCGGGGGCTTCCTCGGCGTCATGCTCGCGTTCCTGTTCAGCTCGTTGGCCATACGCGCGGTAGGCAAGGCCGCCGGAGGGATCATCGAAGAGGTGCGCAGACAGTTCCGGGAATCGCCGGGGATCATGACGGGCGAAGTCAGACCGGACTACTCGCGCGCTGTGGACATAACTACGCGCGCAGCGTTGAGAGAGATGGTCGCCCCTGGCGTCCTCGCTGTCGGGTTACCGGTGGTCGTGGGAGTGATCTTCCGTTACGCCTTCGGTGGCAACGGCAACGAGGGCTGGCTCTCGGTGGCCGGCGTGCTGATGGTTGGCACCATCGGCGGCGTGCTCCTCGCGACGTTCCTCAACAACTCCGGTGGCGCCTGGGACAACGCCAAGAAGTTCATCGAATCCGGTGGGCTGATTGACGAAAAGACCGGCGAAGTCATCGGGAAGGGCACGGACACGCACGCGGCGGCGGTCGTCGGCGATACCGTGGGCGACCCGTTCAAGGACACTGCTGGGCCGGCGCTGCACGTGCTCGTCAAGCTGCTCAGCACGATCACCCTGGTGCTCGTCCCGCTCTTCATCTCGTAAGCGTCCGGACGCTCGCCACACCACCGAGAGGGCCGGCATACTTGCCGGCCCTCTCGCGTTACCGATTGAACGGCGCTGCATCGCCCTGCTAGGCTTGGATGGTGAAAGAATCGACCGTAGCTGAAGCGCGCGACGACCTGCCGGAGCTCATCGAACTGGTGCAGGCCGGGGAATCGGTCGTGATCACCGATAAAGGGCACGCCGTGGCTCGCCTCGTACCCGCCGCTCAGTCAACGGACGTAGATTGTGACGCGCGCACCGAGCGCCTTGAACGCGCCGGGAAGGTAATCCGGGGCGCGGCAGGTCTGCCCGATTCGCTCATTCTCGCACCGCCCCCAAGCCTCGCGGAGCCTGCGGGTGTCCTCGCTGCGCTCCTCGACGAGCGCCGGGGAGGCCGTTGAGATTCTGGGACGCGTCCGCAATCATCCCCCTGCTCATCGACGAGGCGACGACTCCACTAATGCACGCGGCGTTCATCGACGACACCGAAATGAGCGTGTGGTGGGCCACGTCAGTTGAATGCGCTTCGGCGCTTGCGCGGAAGCGGCACACTGGCGGCATTCCCGCGCCTGTGATGGAGGCAGCACACTTGCGGCTCGCGGCGTTCCAGCATATCTGGACCGAAGTTCAGCCTGCGCCGTCTCTGCGGGAGAACGCAATGCGGTTGCTTCAATCTCACGATCTGCGCGCAGCCGACGCGCTGCAGCTCTCAGCCGCGCTGGTAGCGGCCGAAGGCGCGCCGCACACGCTGGATTTCGTCTGCCTCGACACTCGGTTATCAAGGGCGGCGCAGCGCGAAGGCTTCCGCATCACTTCCGGAAATCCCGCCTCGCGGACCTAGTCTCCGACGTAACCTCGTGAACCATCGGACGGTGGGCCATGAATCCAGCCGGCCCCAAACCGTTACTGACCGGCGGTCGGCGGCTGACGTATCATGCGCTGCGGAGTTGTGCCCGCGATGGAAAGACGAACGAGGATCGCCAGGACGTCCGGCGGCGAAGAGGCTGGACATTCGTCGCGACCGGCTGTGCCGGCCGCCGCGGCCGCTGGCCCGCAACAGTCGTTCGATGGCGTGGCGGCGTTCCCCGGCAATCTCCTTGGTTCGGGCGTGCTCGCCCTGCAGCGAACGGTCGGGAACCGTGCAGCCGCTTCGATCGTGCAGCGCAAAGGCAAGAAGAAGGCTGCGGAGGATGGACCGAAAGCCGAAGTAGAGCCGGAGGCACCCGCAAGCAAGACTGCTGAGGAACTGCGCGAGGAGTACGAGGCCAAGGTCGCTGCGTTCGAGGAAGGCGTCACCGATTTCAAAGAATCGTTCTCCTCGCTCACGACGCTGAAGCTCGTCGGCGATGCACGCAAAGCGGTCGCGAAAGTGCGGGCCACAGAGGAAGAGATCCGGGAGATCGCGGCGGCGATCGAAGTGCGCAAGGGTGAAACCGCGGCTGCACTCGAAGTCGAGGACGACGGCTCAGAATTTGACCAGGATGCGTACGAGGCCCAGGTCGAAGAGGATACGGCGTTCGAGACGCTCCTCCGCGAGACGATGATTGCCGAAGCCAAGCTCGATAACGAGGTCACCGAGCTTGAAGGGGAGGTAGACCTCGCGAAGGAGTCGCTGGAATCGGCCGGTGCGGCCGGAGCCGAACTCAGCCGGCTGCGTGGGCTGTGGGCCTCGCCCGCACTTGCGAAGGGCCATTTCACCAAGCACACAGGCGACACCGGATACGCCACGGAGCTGCTCTACCTTTCACGCGCGGAGGCACTCGTCAAAAGTGCGGCGAGCGCAACCCTCCTCACAAAAGTCCGAGGCGACGGCGACCGCCTGTTTTTCGACAAAGCGAAAGGCGAATTCGGCATCCTCAGCGCCGCGGGCAAAATCCGGACGCTTTTCCACCCCGGCGACGGCGTGAGCTACTACAACCGTCAGAGCTAACGAAAGCGCCGGCGAACGGACACACACTTCGCTCAAGGCAGAACAGGAGAACTGATGGAATTCATGTGCCCCGTCTGCGGCTTCCCCGGGCTCACCGAACCGCCGTACAACGCGGATGGTGGCGGGAGCTACGAAATCTGCCCATGCTGCGGCTTCGAATTTGGCTTCGACGACCAGAGCGAAGGCGTAACGCACGAGGATTTCCGCGCCACATGGCTCGCCGCTGGCGCGGAGTGGTTCGACCCCGAGCAAAAGCCCGATGGCTGGGACCTGGAGGCCCAACTCCGAAACCTTGAGTGAGCGGGAGCAGCTGGCCGCAAATTAGCGCCTTCGCGCTGTGTAGACTGCAGTCGCGAAGGTCCGCCGCACCTCGCCACCGAATTCGTCCCGAGCGATGCGCTCCAGGTCATCGAGTACCTTCGACCGCGCACCGGTTTCGAGGGTGCTGATATGCGGGAACGTGGCGTAGAGTGCCCGGACCTCGCCCGGGGTCATGCGCGATTCCCAGTGCAGGATTTCGTGCTCGGCGGGCTCGAAGCGGCCGGAGGCTGCGATATCCGCCGTTCGTGCCGCCCAATCGAGCGGGAACGGCGTGCCAGTAACGTC
>DATNET010000488.1:0-6866 GCA_035606745.1 Tepidiformaceae bacterium | reverse complement strand
CGAGGGGCCCTTCAACGTCGGGCCAATCGAAGCCGACGCGGCGCGCGCGTCCCTGGATCGATTGCGAGGCGGCCAGGGCCGGAAGCGTCGCAGGCACCCCCTCAAGGATGGAGTCCCGCGGTTTCTCCTGCTGCTTGAGCTTCTCCCAGTTTTGATAGACCTGCTCGGCGGACGCGGCGGCGGTGTCCCCAAAGACGTGCGGGTGGCGGTGAATGAGCTTCCGGGCGATGTGCTCGGCGACATCCGCGAACGAAAACTCACCGGCACGGCTTGCTACCGCGGAATGCATCAGCACCTGCAGCAGCACGTCGCCGAGCTCTTCGGTCAGCCGCCCGGGGTCGCCGCTATCGATCGCTTCGATGGCCTCGTAGCTTTCTTCGAGAAGGTGCGGCCGCAACGAGAGGTGGGTCTGCTCAAGGTCCCACGGGCAGCCGCCCTCAGGGTCGTACAAACGCTCGACGATCGCCTGCAGCCCATCAAATCGGCGCAAATCGTCCAGCGGCGCGAGTGGAGGGACGTAAAGGCTGTCGAGATAGCTCAGGGGCCGGTGGTCCAGCTCCGCCAGCGCTACGTGGCGCTGGCTGGCCTCCGGCCCGCCGAGGGCTGACAGGATGGTCACCGGGTGCTCCGGCGGATAGATGTCGAGCAGTTGGAGCTTGAGCGCCGTGGCAGAGTCGCGGTCGAAGAGCTGGCTGAGGAGCGCGGGACGCTGGGCGTCGAGCCGCAAATCGAGTGCATCACACAGCTGAATCGAGCCGAAATCGACGCCGAGCTCGGTTGCGGCGGCGTCCGCGTAGGAGACCGCCGGGTAAACCGCCGTGGGGACGCCCCGCTCGCGAGCGCCCGCGAGGATCTCCGTGACCGTGCGCTCGGCAATGAGCGGGTGCCCCGGCACGGCGTAAACTGTTTCATGTTCCGCCGCGGCGCTGAGCACACGCTCAACGATGGCGGCATAAACGGCTTCGAACGACGCCCCCGTTGCGTACAGGTCGTCGCAATCTGCCCACTCCGCGGCCGAAAGTTGGGAGACCGTGGGATGATGGCGCGTGCGCAAGATCACGGGACGGCCCGATTCGAGCAGCGCGCGTACCTGGCCAGTGACGAGCCCAGCGTCGCCTGGCCCGAGCCCCACGATGTGGAGGCGTACGTCCATATCCGGAAGCTTAGCAGTCATTCGAGCGGGACGATGCCTCGCGCTCGCAGTGCGGCCAGATACGTTTCCACGTAGTGGATGGCGGACGCCCGCCACGAATAGTCCCGCGTCATCCCGGTCTTCTGCAGCTGACGCCAGGTACCCGGCTGGTGAAACGCCAGCACCGCCCGGTCGAATGCACCGAGGAACGCAAAGCAGCTGAATTCATCGAAAAGAAAGCCCGTCGCGCCTTCAGGGTGCTCGTCGAGGTCGATGATCGTATCCGAAAGCCCGCCCGTCCGTCGGCCGACCGGAACGGCGCCGTAGCGCATCGCGATGATCTGGCCCAGGCCGCACGGCTCGTACCGCGAGGGCATGAGAAACATGTCCGTCCCGGCGTAAATGCGCTGTGCGAGGGTTTCGTCGAAGCGCGCGGCGACTCGCACGTGGCCGGGATAGGCTTCCTCGAGCCGCCGTAAACCACGCTGAAGGTCATCGTCTCCGTCGCCAAGGACGACAAGCTGCGCGCCGGCCGCCACCATCTCGGGCACAGCCTGGATGACGATGTCGACACCCTTCTGCTCGGTCAGCCGCGTCACCATCCCGGCAAGTGGGCCGTCCGTGTGGGGCAGCCCGAGTTCGAGCCTGAGCGCCGCCGTATTCGCCGCCCGCTGTTCGACCGTTGCGGAGTCGTAGGGCGCGCTGAGACTGGGGTCGGTCCGCGGATTGAAGACGTCGTAGTTCAGCCCATTGAGGATGCCCGTGAGGCTATCCCTCCGCAACGAGAGCATGAGCTCCAGCCCCTCGCCGAACTCGCGTGTCAGGATCTCGCGGGCGTAGGTTGGGCTAACGGTCGTGATCATGTCGCTGTAATAGATCGCCTGGGCGAGGAAGTCGTTGAATTGGTCCGGTCCGCGGTACCGCAAATTGTGGATGGTGAACACCGTAGCCACGCCGCGGAGCACGGGATTCGTCCAGGCGAGATTCCGGAGCGCGTAAGCCAGCGGCGCTGTGTGCCAGTCGTTGATGTGCACAATGTCCGGCGTCCACGCGTCTTCCTTCAGCATCTGCAGGATGATTCGGCAGAACATCTGGTAGCGAAGCAGGTCATCGGGCTCGCCGTAAACCTTTTCACGGCCGAAGTAGTGGTCGTCCAGGACGAGCTCAACCGGGACGCCGCCGATCCCTGTGGCAGTCGCGATCTCCACCGGACGGTCGTGGTCTGGCATCGGTATCGTGAGCGCGCGGTGCTCGGGCGCAGCCCGGAACGCCTCCAGCGCACCGGCATGGCAGGGGGTAACAACGCGCACGTCATGGCCCATCTCCAGCAGTCGCTGGGGCAACGACGCCGCTACATCGGCCAGGCCGCCAACCTTCGAGAACGGGTCGACTTCGGCTGCCGCGAACAGGATCTTCATTCGCTGCGGTCCGCGCCGAAGAGCTCCCGCTCAAGCTGAGCGCGAGCTTCGTTCACTGCCGCGAGCCGCCAGCCGGCCTGGGCTTTGACGTCGCCCGGAGCGCCACTGGAACGGACGGATTTGGCAGCGTACAGGGCTGCTTCCACAAGGAGCTGTAGACCGCGGTGAATCATCGGAACGTCCCACATCGGCCGTCGGCTGGCCCACCAGAATTGGCAACTGTGCAGTGCCGGTTGGAGCCGCTCATCCGCGATCACCCAGGCGCGCCGCGCGGCTTCCGTGTCTGCGTGAGCTGCAGCCGATGCCGTCAGGGCGATACCGTGGTGGACGATGTCCCACTGCAGCCCCTGCGTCTCGTTGCCAGGCGAGTTCCACAACGGGTAAGGGTTGCCCGCGGCAATGTCGTCCAGGCTTGTGCTCCACGAAGATGCCAGCGGTTCAACGACCGGCCCGGGTGGGAACCGTTGGAAGAGTTCGCTCGGCCGCACGATCTCGACGTCACCATCCGATGCGGCGACGGCCGCAAAAGCAGCGGCCAGGAAATCTCGCTCCCAGTGCCGGAGATGGTGGCCGTACGTTTCGGCATCCATGGCGGTGACGACGTAGCCATCGCGGCCGCGCGCGGCGAGGCCCTTGACGAACCTGGTCGCGTCGGTGTGGCGGAACGAGATGCTATTGCTCAGGCCGTCATCGCGGAAGAGCACTCCGAGCGTCCGACCGCCCGAATCGAGCTGCGCGACGCTCGTCGTTGTCCACTCGATGGGGCAGGCGACCCCGCTCACAATCACCCAGTCGTAGCCCCCCGAGGCTATGGAGTGGACGATGTCGGATGAATAGCACATCTCTGGCGGAAAGAAGCCGGACGGCTGCCAGGCCGGCCCGAACGCTGCACGATTTGCGGAAGCGTTCTCACTGATCGAACGGTCGCGATAATCATCCGGGATGAGCGGGAGGATGGGATGAAACTTGCCGCTCCCGGTGAACTCAATGCGCCCGCGCTCTGCCAGTTCGGCAAGCCCTGTCACTACATCGGACATGCCGTGTTCGATAAGCATCTCCGTCAACACGCCGTTGATGTTGACGGCGAGCCGCGCGTTTTCGTGTTCGCGAATCACCCGGATCAGCGGCCGGTAGGATTCATCCGCCACGCGCCGGAGGATGTCGTGCGTTTGCGTCGGCGGCTGATAGAAGTGGAGCAATTGCGCCCACGCCGTCATGCGTTGGTGCTCCAGGCGACCTGGAGTTCGTCATTGGCCGCGGGGTCGAGTTCGGCGGCGAAGACGATGCACCAGCCCTGCGGCGCAAGTTCCACTCCACCCTCGGTGTTCGAGGCGGAAAAGAGCTGTTCCACCCATGCGTCAGCGGCGTTGTGTTCGGCCGTGAGGCAGAACTCCGCGGTCGCTACGCGGACACTGCCCGTTGAGAAGGAAAACTCTGGCGGCTCCCCGGCCGGCCCGTCCGGCAGACTGAGGTTCCATTCGCTAAAGAGCCTCGCAGGTTCGGCGACGTGGTACGTGGCTACCAGGCCGGCACCCAACTGGATGCGCTTCGTGTAGGGCGCGAACGCGCCCTCCAGCGTCAGCGAGATCTCCTGGTCAAACGCGCGCCATGAAGCAGCGTGGCCGACTCGCGCCTGGCGCTCTCGCCGGTACTCCTCACGCGTCGCCGACGGCCAGAGCACCGAATCCTGCGCGGCCACGCGTAGTCCGCGGTCGTAGTGGAAGACGCTGTCCAACGCCGCGGGGTCTTTCACCTGGATGCCATCGTGGATGTTTCGTACATCGCCAGCGTCGAGGTGGGACAGGCCCTCGTGGTAGGCCTCCGGACGGCGGGCAACGGCGTGCGTTAGATGCCACCCGCGGTGGCGCAGGTCCCAATGCAGGATCTCCCCGCCAGAATTCGGGTCGACAACGACGAGCTGGTCGTTGGAGCGCAGGCAAACCTCGTCGTGGCCATCGACATCCCAGTCGCGCACGTCAGGCGGCTGGCTGCCGGGAAAGAGTGCCTCATCCGCCGCCGCGAGATGACCGAAATTTGCGTTCCGAATGTTCTCGAGGTAGACGCCACCGAAGACGCCGTGCCAGAACGGGCAATTGCATTGCGCCTGCCAGACGTGGTCGATCGCAGCCGCCGTACCCTGGCGGTGGGCTTCACGGGACAAAATGAGGGCGCGCTTCTGGAGGAGGTTCACTTCCGGGTAACGGACGAGGAAATTCCGCCAGTGGCCACCGCTCACGAACGGCACAAGCTCATCGCCGCCGTTCTGGCGCAATATCGCCTTGGCCCGTTCGAGCTTGTGCCGTTGCTCGGGCGGAAGCGACCACTCCCCCATCTCCATGTACGAAGTGCTCGGCAGGTACGCGAGGCCATCGGCGGGTTCGGTTTCACGCCAGTCGCCAAGGTGCACCGTACCGATCCAGTGCGATTCCGCTTCCAGGCGGGCAAAGAACCCTTCGACCCAGCCGTTTTCCCAGCAATGGAGGTACGTCGTTGGCCAGCCGCCGAACTTTTCTCCATCGTCACCCATCGCCACGAGCGATCCAGGCCGCCGGTCTCCGCGGCTGCGCAAGAAGTCGATGCACCCTTCGATGCTGCCCCAGGGCACGAGATACCTGAACTGCGTATTCGAAGCAAAGACCCCGATCGTCTCTCCCTGCGCTTCCGTGAGATACCAGCCAGAAATCTGGTCCGGTGGCACACCTGCGCCCTCAAAGTGCACATCGTCGAGGATCGTCCAGCGATAGCCTGCGGCCGCCAGCGAGGTCGGCAACTCCGGCTCCCACACCCGTTCGGCGACCCACGCACCCGTCGGCGCGCGCCCAAACAGCTCCTCTACTTTGCGATGGAGCTTTTTGAGCTGGCCGATGCGGTCCGCTTCGCTAATTGCGGGCAGCGCGGGCTCGTAGTAGCCGCCGCCGAGCATTTCCACCTGCCCACGCGCGACCAGTGCGGCGATACGTGCGATGTAGTCGGGCCGGTTACCGGTGAGCCAGTCCAACAGCGGGCCGCTGTAGTGGAGCCCCACTTTGACGCCCGGGTGTCGCTCGATGCATGCCACGAGCGGCTCGTACGACTGCCGGTACAGGTCTTCGAAGACGAACCCGTAGTTGCCGACGGGCTGGTGCTGATGAAAGACCAGGGCGAGGTTGATATGCATCGTCATGCGGGCGCGATCAACGGCGCCGGACGCGCATCGTAGGCGGCGGGGTCGATCGCATCGAACGGGTTGTCGAGGGCGTGGTACTCCCCGGCGATGGCATCCAGCTCGGACGATCGCTGCTCGATAGCGTCCGCAAGGATGTCGAATCGCCGGGCGTGGCTCCGGAAGCGCTCGACGGCGTAGTCGTGTGCCTGGCCGGTAGTCATCAGGAACTGCCAGTCCGAAGACTGCAGTAACAGCAGTTCACGCGCGAGCTGCCGTGCGGGCAGGTTGTCAGACTGCAGAAGGCGCCTCGCGCGGTCCTGGCGTCCATAGATTTCTGGCCATGTCCAGGCTGTTTCGTCGTTCAGCCAGGTGCGATGGTCGCCGCCGCCACCCCATGAACCTTCGGGAAGGTCGATCGTCTCCGAGGGAGGGCGGACGGTCACAGCGTCGCCCGCGGAAATCAGCTGGACACTGGGCTCGCCCGCCAGCCTGCGGATCGTCTTCTCCAGCCAATCGACTCCCTCGAGCCACCAGTGGCCGAAGAGCTCCGTGTCGTAGGCCGATACCACCGCGCCGGGGCTGCCGGCGTTCGATTCATACAGGTAAAGCTCGCGCTTCAACAGTTCGACGAAATGCGCGGCGTGTTCGCTCGTCCGTTCGGAGGCGACTGTCGGGTCGTAGCCGGCTTTTTGGCCCAGGTCGACCCGTGGTCCCGTCACACGCCAGTAGTGCAGGCCAGACTCGCTGTCCTTCTTGTGGAACTCGCGATAGGCCGCGTCGCCCGGGTATCCGTGGTCGGCCGACCACACCTGTTTGCCAGTTTGCTCGTTCCGCGCGAACACGGCGACGTTCGACTGTCCGACGAGGTACGGGCGAAATGTCGTGCCGTGGTGGGAAGGGCGGTGGTCCTCCACTGGCATCACGCGCTTCGCAAACTGATCGGTTTCTGGGTAGGGGCCAACCATGCCCCCGGCAGCTTTGCCCCTCGCTTTCCCGCCAGTCACGAGGTGCGTTTCTACGAAGAACACGCGGATTCCGGCTTCTTCAAGGTAGTGTTCGAGGCCGGGCCGGTAGGCGCACTCCGGCAACCAGAACGAGCGCGGCGCGCGGCCGAAGTTCCGCCTGTGCGATTCCACGCCGGTCCGCACCTGGAATCGAATCGCATCGTCGT
>DATNET010000478.1:0-2992 GCA_035606745.1 Tepidiformaceae bacterium | reverse complement strand
GACGACGTGAGAGCTGGCCGCGCCCGCGAAACAGCGGAAGTCTCTAGGTGGCTGGGCGAATATCAGGCCCTGGTCAGTCTCCGAGCGCATGGCCGCGAGGCTGGCTCTGCTACGAACAATATCGAGTAGTCCATCAGCGGTACATGGACGTCCTCTTCCGGCATGGGATCGTCGAAGCCGATGATCTTGTGTTCGAAGAGGTGTTCGACGACGTAACAGACGACATTGTGCAGGTACGGCTGAGCGGCTCGGTAACGTGCTGCTGCGGAGCGAAGGTCAAAGTACTCAAATGGATGGACACCCGTCCGGAGACTGGCGGCGGGATCGAAGTGATTAGCGTTTACTACCAGTATCAAGCGTGGCTGCCGGCAACCTCCGGCCGGCGGCCGCAATCACTCGTTCGGTACGATCAGGCGCACGGCGGGCAACCTCATCGCCATCAATTCGATGCGCGCGGACAAGAGGCTACGCACGAACCACTCACGCTCGACACGATGCCCAGGCTCGACTCGGTTATCCGGGAAGCCGCCGATCTCGTGGCCACGCTGCGTCTTGAACAAAACTAGCGGCCTCCGGTCCTTCGCCGTTGCTCAACAGGGGCCGGGCCGCGTAGGATAATCGGGATGTGCTGCTGCCGCTTCCTCTGAGTCCTGGCCACCTTCGCCGCGCCTGCTAAGGGCGGCAAACCAGGCTTCCTCCCTTCACCTGTGCGCGCCCAAATCGCGGCGCGCTTATTCGACACCGCTGCGCCGGATACACATGTGGCGCCCCAGCCGGGCGGTTGCAGGAGCAATACGTGACTACGATCCCTATTGAGGCCACTGGCCTCGTCAAGCGTTATGGCGCGTTCACTGCCGTCGATGGCGTTAGCTTCGCGGTCCAGCCGCAGGAGTGTTTTGGCGTGCTGGGGCCAAACGGCGCCGGGAAAAGTACGACCATCAAGATGATCTCCTGCTTCTCCCCGGTCACAGACGGGGCGCTGAGCGTGGGCGGCTTCGACGTGCGCACAAACCCTCGCGCGGTCAAGCACCTGCTCGGGCTGGTGCCGCAGGAAGACGGACTCGACGAGGACCTGCCGGTGCGGCAAAACCTCGAGGTGTACGCGCGGTACTACAACCTGCCGAAGTCGATCTCGCGGGCGCGGATCGACGAAGTGCTGGAGCTGTTCCAGCTCACGGAGAAGGTCAACGCGAAGATTGGCGACCTTTCGGGTGGGATGAAGCGCCGGCTTGTGATTGCGCGGGCGCTGGTGCACGACCCCCAGATCCTGATCCTCGATGAGCCGACGACGGGGCTGGACCCGCAGGCCAGGCACCTTGTCTGGCAGAAGTTGCGGCTGCTGCGTTCGCGCGGTGTGACGATGCTGCTGACGACGCATTACATGGACGAAGCGGCGCACCTGTGCGACCGGCTGGTGATCATGCACCGGGGAAAAATCCTGACGGAGGGCAAGCCACTCGGACTCATTGCTGAGCATGCGGGCGAACACGTGCTCGAATTGCGGATGAGCCCGGAGGAGCGCGCCGGGATGCTGGGGGAACTTGGCAACATCGAAGGCATCGCCATCGAAGAGGTGGAGGACATCGTTTACGTGTTCGGCGGTGGCGACGTTTCGAAGCGTATCGCCGAACAGGTTGGGGACCCTGGGCGGGTGTTCCTGCGCCCCGGCAACCTGGAGGACGTGTTCCTTCGTCTAACTGGAAGGGGGTTGCTCGATTGAGCGCCTGGACCGCTTCACCTGATATCTCGATTGGCGCGTACCGCGTGTGGCAGCGCAACCGCGACGTGCTCATGCGGCTGTGGAAGTCCGAGGTCGTGGCTCAGCTTGCAGAGCCGATCTTCGTCATCCTTGCGCTCGGCCTGGGGCTTGGCCAGTTCGTAAAGCTCGACAACGGGCAAGAGTACGTGGCGTTTCTTGCGCCGGGACTGCTGGCGATGTTCCCGATGTTCGCGTGCGTGTTCGAATGCGCGTGGGGCAGTTATGTACGGCTGGAGATGCAGGGCACCTACCGCGCGGTGCTGGCGACGCCGGTCAGCATCGACGATGTGATCACCGGGGAGATCATGTGGGGCATGTCGCGAGCGATGTTGAACTGCGCCTACATCCTCGTCATCGCGACGGTGCTGAGCCCGTGGTTGCACATGGTGCATTCGCCATGGGCGATCCTCGTGATCCCGCTCTCAGCGATCCCCGGGGTACTGTTCAGCGCGATCTCGATCTGCTTCGCTTCGATCGCTAAGGCGATGAGCCAGTTCAGCTACTTCTTCAACCTGATCATCAACCCGATGTTCTGGTTCGGTGGCGCGTTCTTTCCTATCGACAAGCTGCCGGACTGGGCCCAGGTGCTGGCGTGGTTCGTGCCGCTGGCGCACGTGACGAGCCTGTATCGCGGCTTGCTTGACGGGCACATGCACGGCTCGATGATCATCGATGTGGTTTGGTTGCTCGCCGCGACGGCGTTGTTTTATTGGCTCGCGCTGCGAGGCATGCGGGGACGGCTGACGGAGTAGGCGCAAGCCGCGCCTGTCTCGCTATGCCGCCTGGGAGCGTTGACGGCGGCCGCAGCGGTTGCACATCCACTCCATCGTGCGCGGCCGCCCGGCGCCATCGAAGCGAATGCCGTAGGGGTAGCTCCACTGGTGGTCGCAGCCCGGAAGTATCCTCCGGACCTTTGAAACGATGTTCGTCACGGTTGCCATTTCCTCGTCCCTCGAAGGTTGTGCAACAAGCGTAGCATGATGAAACTGACCCGGTAGGGCCAATTACGCAGTGTTGTGGCGGGCCACTGCACTGGCGATGCCCGCCAGGTACAGCAATGGCGACGCGCGTGGTGCGGCGGCTGAGGAAGCAGCGTGGATCGAGGGCGCCGTGGCGGCGTGGACCGATGGCGGCGCGCATGAGCGTGTTCGGATTGACAGCCAATGGGCTTGCTGGCACCCTCGCGGCGATGACGACGCCGTATCTTGAAGACGTGTTTACGCCCGGGCACTA
>DATNET010000274.1:0-2419 GCA_035606745.1 Tepidiformaceae bacterium | reverse complement strand
CCGCTTCTTCTTCACCGGATGTGTTAACGTCCGTTGCCACAGCGGAATTTCCGACGATGCCCTGATCGAGCTCTATCGTACCGCGGATGCGCTGTTCCTTCCCGTGACAGGGGCCACAGCCAACAACGCCGTCCTCGAGGCGCTTGCCTGTGGGACGCCGGTGATCAGCACCAGGATTGGCGGCATCGGCGACTATGTGGATGATTCGTGCGGATGGTTGCTACCGCCGGGCGATGCTGGCGCCGCATTTGAGTGCGTGAAGATGCTGGCGGAAAACCGCGGGCTTCTGCGTGCAAAGCGAGCCGGCGCACGGGCCCGGGCTGAGAAATTCTCCTGGAGCCGCGTTGCCGCCCAGATCGCTGCGGGTTATCACCGGGTAGCCACCGGCGGCCCCTTCGCGGACTAGGAGCACCTTGCGGCGCTCCGGGCGTTCAGATGAGAATCCGCACGGTCAGCTCAAGCTCAACAGTAGTCGCCGGCTCCGATGCAGGAGCAGGCGCGCCGCCGCCCAATAATCGGCCTGCTGGTTAAGTAGCCCTCACGAAGGCTCACTTTACTTTGTAGCGCGACCGCAAACCGCTTAAGCCTGGACGGTCCTTTCCGGTCCCGCGTTCATCACATGCCGTTCGCGCAGGGTGCCGGGCAGGGCGTGTTAACGAGATCGAAGTCAGTCACGAACCCGGTGACGCCGGAAAGATTGTTCGCGCCGACGAGACAGGCCAGCGCCACGACGACGCCGATATAGGCAATGCGCATCCGCATTGGGCGGCTCGCCATCCATGGGGCCAACCCCGCACCCAGAGCAAAGATCGCGAAATGGAGATGCGCGGCATAAATGAAGATGCTCCCGCGAAACTGGAAATTCAGGTGAAAGAGCACGTTGAAAATCGTGCTCGCGGCAAGCCCGAGCGCGATCCAGCGGTACGAGGGTTGCCGCGACGCAGCGAGCGCCCCCGCGCCCCAGAAAAGCAGCCACATCGGTGCCGCGATGCTGCCGACTGGCGAAAACGACCAATCGCGGAAATCCCGCATGTTGATCCCCTCAGGTAACATCAGCCAACTGAAGTGCGGGGTGACAAAAGAATAGCCAAAGAAAGTTTGAAGGACCTTCAATAATCCCGTCGTTTCACCTTTTGTTTGCAGCCACCAGATTTCTTTCAGTGACGAGACCGGGTCCAGTACGGCCGCCCACAGGTGTTCTCGCCACACGGCAATCGCCAGTAGCCCGCCGACGGCCCCCAGGAGCAGGGCAAAACCGGCCGTCTGGCGGATCGCCCGGGTCCATCCTCCGTGCCGCCACGACACCAGCAGCTCGGCGATGAACGGCTGGACCACGTTTGTGATCGTTACCCCAAACGTCAACACGGCAGCTACGAGGCGCATACCCCGCCAGCGGTCGGGATCGTTAAGCCGCCGCAACGCCGCCAGCCAGATCAGCGCGATGGCGAAGCCGGAGAAGCCGTAGCTCTCGACAATGATCGAGGTGTAGATCTGCGTGCCGGTCAGAGCAAAGAGCAGTGTTAGCGCCGCCGCCTCCGCTCGAGCGGCGCCGGCCACGCGCAGAAAAAGAAAGCAAACGGCGACCGTTCCGCTGCCGAAGGCAACCATTTCGAGTGCCGCGGCCGGCTTCGGCTCGAGGCCGAAGCTTACCAAGAGCCACGCCAGCGGGCGCAGCAGGACGATCAACGGATGCTTGAAACCCTGCAGATCGGGCGGCGACAACGCCAGGGTCTGCACAGTCCGAAAGGGGTCGAAGTCAAACGCCAGATTGAAGTAATCGAGATAGCGTCCCTCCGCGAGCCGCAAGGCAAGCGGCGCGTACACGGCAAAGGCGGCGACGCACAGCGCCGCCGCAGTCACAATATCGGCCCGACCGAACCCGGCCGTGGATCGGCTGCCAACCGACGACTCGCCGGTGGCGGACCCCCGCCGTCGGTCCGGTGCGATCGCAGCGGCCTCATTGATCATGGGCGCCCCGCCTTCCGGTCAAAGACGCGGTCCTCAACACGACCAGGCCGCTGGATCGTTGCGAACAGAATGTCTTCGAACTGGCGCGCGACGCGTCCCCATGAAAACCGCTCCTCCACACGCGCACGTGCCGCGGTTGCGAACTTGCGCCGCAGCGCGCCGTCGTTCAGCAGACGCAGCATCGCCTCGGCGAAGTCCACCGGTTGGTCGGCCTGCAGGAAATGGGTCCCTGGCTCTACGTCCAGCCCCTCGATGCCAAGTGCCGTGGAGACCACGGCGCGGCCCGCCGCCATTGCCTCGAACGCCTTGATGCGCGTGCCGCTGCCGACGCGCAGCGGGATGACGAAAACATGGCCGCGCGCCGTGTGCGTCCGCACGTCTTCGACATAACCGGTGAATTCCCAGGCATAACCGCGCGCTACCGCCTCGTTCACGAGATCCGCCGGCGGAT
>DATNET010000469.1:0-2033 GCA_035606745.1 Tepidiformaceae bacterium | reverse complement strand
GCCCGGGCCACCTTCGGGGCGAGTCGTGCCCATCCCTCGGGAGAGCGCCCAGGATGGGGCAGATATTCCGCCTTCCAGCCCCGTGCGCGCAGCCGTCCTGCGAGCAGTTTGCCGAAGTACGGCAGGCCCAAGATGAGGATGGAGCCCGGGCGCGAACCGCCTCGCGAGTCTTCGCCACGCCAGGTGACAAACGGCCCCGAACCCGGCTCGCCGCTCATTCGCGCGGCGTTGCCAGCGGGCTGACGTAGGTGCTGTGTGCGGGCACATCGCGGTTCACCAGGCTGTGTGCGCCAACGGTGGCCTCGGGGCCGATAGTCACGCCGTGGAGGACGGTCACGCCGGTGCCGATATAGGCGCCCGGTTCGATACGAATCGGCCCCTGTTTGCGCGGCCGTCGTGCTTTGAGCGGCCCTTCGCCGACATCGAAGCTCGTGATCAGGCTCGAACGCATGCCGAGCGAGCAATCGTCGGCGATCGAAACATCGTCGGCGAGGTCGATCAGGAAGTCGGTGCCGATGTAGACACGGTTGCCGATAGTCAGGCGCGAGAAGTCGCGTTCGGCGTTCATGATGTGGAGTGGCCCGGTAATGGTGCAGCCATCGCCGACCGAGGCGCCGAATTCGCGGAGGATGGGCACGCAATCGATGGCGTTACGGAGCTCCATGGCGATGCCTTCGATGCCGTCGCGAAAGTAGCGAACGCGGCGGCGCCAACGTCCGAGCACCGCCAGCCGGGCCCGGAGAGGGCGGAGCGCTGGCGCGAGCGATGCCCGGAAGTCAGCAAGGCGGGAAAGTTGACTTTGCATGTGCTCCAAGGGTACACGCCGCTGTAAACTGTGAGTAAATAGTTTCCGGAAGTGGCCTGTAATGCGAAACGGCGGGTTGCCTGCATTACGGCCCCCTCATACGCTGCATTGGCAGGAGCCGTGGGCCATAGGCCCGCCTCCACGACCGGCGTCTCTGGCCTCGACCTGGGGCAGCCCGGAGACGGCAATTGAATTGAGTGAGGCACCATGAAGCGAGCGATTCTCCTTGGCCTGGGCGCCCTCGGCCTGGCGGCCGTCCTCCTTCCGGCCATTGCAATGGCAGACTCGGGCTTCCCTCCGGGCCCACCGGCCACGTTCTACGGCACGACTCCGTCGGGCATTTCGGTCGGCCAGGGCGTGATCGCGATCGTGGTGAACGGCTCGTCTTCGACCGTCTGCGGCGCTGGTAGCGTCGTTGCCGACACTGATAACGGCGGCAAGCCCTCGTACGCGGTGGATGTTGTTTCAGCTTCCCAGATCACCGGCTGCGGCGTATCTGGTTCCACCGTGATGTTCTACTTCACGCCGTTCGGCGGCCATTCCGGACAGCTGGCGACAGACACGGCGACGTGGGCGGGGCCTGGCGCGACGCTGAAAAACATCACGACGCTCGGGCCGCTGCTGCAATCGCGGGCAAGCGTCCCGAACCTCGCAAAAGACGGCACGAACTACTAATCGCCCGGTGTGCGACGACAGACGCCCAGCCTGCGGGGAGGCCGGATGAAATTCGGTAGCCGGCGAGCGCTCGCGGCAGCCCTCGCGGTGCTGGTTGTGCCCGCCGCCGGTGCGATTCTGGTGGCGGGCGTGGCGACTGCGGATTCACCGCCGGTGCCGGACTTTTTCTGGCCATATGGCCTCATCCAGACAAACGGCAACGACATTTCGCCGCAGGTGCAAACGGTGCTGGCGTTCGTCAACGGGCAATCGTGCGGCACGGCCCAGACGCAGGTGGCGACAGCCGCCGACGGCACGCCACCCGGCGACGTTGGGCATACCGTTTACGTGATCAATGTGCTCGCGAACGGGACATCCGCCGGAGACCGCGCAGGCTGCGGGCAGGCGAACGCTCCCGTGACGCTCTACCTGCCGCAGAGCCATCTGATCGCGCAGCAACAGCCGCTCTTCCAGCAAGGCAGCGAACGCGTCGACCTCAACATGTCGGTCCAGCTTTCGAACCAGAGCGTGATCCCGTCGCTGTCAAACGACGGCACACCTTAGGAGCGGTTTA
>DATNET010000462.1:0-5060 GCA_035606745.1 Tepidiformaceae bacterium | reverse complement strand
ACCCGGGGTCATAAACATGGAAGCTGTGGGGAAATTCGCGCACCTTGAACTTGGTTTCGAAGAGTGCTCGGACCTCGGCGAGCTGTTCGACGGCCACCACGATGTCGAGGTCCTGCGTGACGATGGGGTCGGCGTAGGCGTTGACGGCCACGCCGCCGATGACGCAGTAGCGGATGCCATGAGCTGCCAGCATGTCGATCACTCGCTCAAGAAAGTTCGAACGGTCATCCACCACTGCCTTCCAGAACGCCAACGCTCCCATCGCTCCATCCTACCAGCGCGTAGCCTCACTGCGCGGGCGGTGGCTCGGACGAAAGTGCCTGGACGGTCGCGACGCGGATGTGGATGGCCGCCCCAGGGGACGGGACCGGGACGCCGGCGGCAAATTCAAACTCCAGTTTTTCGCCGTGCGCGTCGACTTCTACGCGCTGGCGCCCACCCTGGAAGAGCCGCGAGACCACCTGGCCTGTGACGATGCCATCGCCTGCGGTGTCGACGACGGCAGCGTCCTCGCCCCGCAGCAGGAGCCGTACTGGGCCAGCGTCCGCCCGAGGAGTGGCCCACGTGCCTACCGGCGTCGAGATTACGCCGGCTCCGTCGCGTTGGCCGTCAACGATATTCGAAAAACCAAGGAACCGGGCCACGAATTCGGTCGTGGGATTCGCGTAGAGCTCCTGCGGGGTGCCTTCGGTCACGATGCGGCCGGCGCGCATGATCGCCATCCGGTCGGCGACGGCGAACGCCTCGAATTGGTCGTGGGTCACGTAGATTGCCGGGATCGTGAGGCGGTCGAGTATCGCCCGTAGTTCGACGAGCAGCCGCTCCCTAAGGCCACGGTCCAGGGAGCCGAGCGGCTCATCGAAGAGGAGGAGCCGGGGGTCCGGGGCAAGCGCCCGCGCGAGGGCGACGCGTTGGCGTTCGCCGCCCGAAAGTGCCTCGGTGGTGCGATTTTCGAACCCACTGAGGCCGACCATCTCCAGGAGTTCTGCAACCCTCGCCTGCGCCGCGCTTTTCGGCAGCGAGCTCTTGCGCAGGCCGAAGGCGACGTTCCGGGCGACGTTCATGTGAGGGAACAGAGCAAAATCCTGGAACACCATGCCGAACTTGCGGCGGTGCGCGGGCAGCCCGGCGAGGTCAACGCCGTCGAGCCGGACGGAGCCGGCTGAGGGCCGTTCGAGTCCAGCGATGAGCCGCAGGAGCGTCGTCTTGCCACATCCACTGGGGCCGAGCACGGCGAGCGTCTGGCCCTGCGCAACGTTGAGGGACACGCTCGCGACGATATCGTGCCCCGCTGCCGCGAAGGAGACGCCGTCAACCTCGAGGCCGGCGGGCGCCGCCTGAGTTGGTTCCGCCATCAAAGTGCTGCCAGGCCGCGGATGCGAAGGCGATCGATGACGACGAAGCCGGCGGCGGTGACTGCCATAAGGATCACACTCATTGCCAGCCCCTCCCCGTAGTTCACGGAGCCCGGCCGGCCGAAATAGCGGTAAATCGCGATCGGGAGCGTCGTCCAGTCCGGCCGGGCGATGAGCAAGGTCGCACCGAACTCCCCAATGGAGGTGGCGATGGCAAATACCCCACCGACCACGATGGAGCGCCAGATGAGCGGCAGGTCGATCGTCGCAAACACGCGCAACGGCCCGGCGCCAAGCGTCCTCGCTGCCTCCCGCAGGTGCGGGTCCATGGTTCGGAGCGGCACACCGACGGCGCGAGTGACGAAAGGGTAGGCCGCCAGTGTGTGCGCGATCACGATCAGCCACCACGAACCTCGCAGATCGAGCGGCCCGCTGTCCAGCGTCACGATGAACCCCAATGCCAGTGTGATGGCGGACACCCCGAGTGGCATGAGCAGGAGCGCTTCGACCCATGCGCCGTATCGGCGGAAACGCAGGGAACCGTAAGCAGCGAGCGTGCCGATGGGCACAGAAATCGCCAGGGTGAGGAGGGCGAACCCGACCGAATGCTCAACGGCCGCCCGCGGTGTGGTGAAGATCGCGCTGTCGTTCGTGTTGCGGCCGAGGGCCCGGTAGAACTCGAAGGTATAGCCGTGGGCACTATGGAGTGAGCGTTCGACCAGTGCCGCCATTGGGATCAAAACGAGCGCAAGTGCGACGGCCACGACGCCGGCCGCGAACCAGCGTTCGCCCTTACGGCGAGCGCGCGCGCGATTGAGGGGTGAGGCGGTCGTGGATGTTCTGGTCTGAAAGTGCGTGTAGGCGGCCATCACGAGAAACATAAACAGGAGCTGAAGCAGGGCCAGCACGGCCGCCAGGGGCAGCTGAAAAAGGAACGCCGTTTCGCGGTAGATCTCGGTTTCGATGGTGTTGTAACGGGGCCCGCCCAATACGAGGACGACGCCGAAACTGGTGAAACAGAACAAAAAGACCAGCGAGCCCGCGGCGAGAATCGCGGGGCGCAGGAGCGGCAACGTGACCCGAAAAAACCGTTCGACTCTGCCGGAGCCGAGCACCGCGGCCACGTCCTCCATGCGCTCGTCGAGGGTCGCCCAGCCGGAGGCGATGATGCGCGCCGCCATGCCGAAGTTATAAAAGACGTGGGCGGCGAGGATGATCCAGACCGTGCTCATGAGCGCTATGGGCGGCGAATCGAGGCCGAAGAGCCGCTCGAGGAGCGCGTTCAACGCTCCTTGCGGGCCTGCCAACGCCGCAAACATGACAGCTACCACGATCGTCGGGAGCACGAATGGGACGGTCACGAGTGCCACGACGAGGGACTTGCCCGGGAAATCGTGCTTGGCGAAGACGTAGGCGAGGGGCATGGCGACGAGCAGCGTCAGCACCGTCGAGGCGGTGGCCTGCCAGAGCGTAAACCACGCGCGCTGCCCGAAGTATGGGTTAGTCACGAGCGGTTTGACGCTGCTCAGCGCGGACCCTTCGCGAAAGAATGACTCTCGCACGATGCCCTGCAACGGGTAGACGAAGAAGACCAACAGGAACGCCAGCGGTACCGCAAGCAGCAGCCAGGTAATGGCCGTCGGCGGGAGGACATCCCAGGGCCACAGGCGCTCGTCCGCTCCCGTCTCGCTGCTAGCGGAGGACGGTCTGCGTCCAGGCATCGATCCACTTTTGTTCATTCGCCGCGATATCCGCCGAAGAGACGTTGGCCGCTTGTGCGTCCAGGTTCCCGAACTTTTTGAATGCGTCCGGGACCGTCGCCTGCGAGTCTACGGGATAGACCGCCATCTGGCCGGGGACATCTTCCTGGGCGGGCTTGCTGAGCAAGAAGTCGATGAACTTCCTGGCCAGGTCTTCGTGCTTGGTGCCCTTCAGGATGCCGGCGTACTCGATCTGCCGGAATGCACCTTTCGGCGGCAAGATATTGCCGATCGGCGGCGTCTCCGCCGCAGGCGTGGCGTTGAGCTGTTCATAGGGCGGGCTGCTCGCGTAGCTAAGGACGATGGGCTGACCGCCGCCGTGCAGGGTGAAGTTCGTGTTGTAGGCGGTTTCCCAGCTGTCGACGACCACGAGGCCGTTCTTGCGCATCTTCGCCCACCAGTCGAGGTAGGCATTTGGGCCGAAATAGCCGACGGTCGCGACGAGGAAATCGACCCCGGGCGACGATGAGGCGGGGTTCTCAACGACGACCTTGCCCTTGTACTTCGGGTCGGTGAGGTCTTCCAGCGTCTTCGGTACCGGCAGGTTGTCCTTCTGAAGGGCGGCGATGTCGTAATTGAAGTTGACGTAACCGTAGTCGATGGGTGTGACGAGCCCGTCGGCGTCGGCCTTCAAATCGGCCGGGACGTTGCTCAGGCCGGGGGAAGAATACGGCTCGAAAATGCCTGCTGTTTTGGCGCGGCCCAGCAGGACGTTGTCCACCCCAAAGGCGACGTCCCCTTCGGGGTTGCTTTTGGAGAGGATGAGACCGGTCAGCATCGCGCCTGCATCGCCTTTGGGCACAAGCTTGACGGTGACGTGGTTATCGGTCTCGAACTGCTTGAGCAGACTGGCAGTGATGTTGTACGAGTCATGGGTGATGACGGTCAGCGTGGCATTGTTGCTTCCGCCTCCGCAGGCAGACGCCGCGAGCGCCAGGAAGACCGCACCGAGCACGGCAACGAAGGGCAGCATCCGATTCCACATGGGTGGAACTCTTTCTGCCGTCCGAGGCGCTGAGTGGGCCATCGGGCACAAAAAAGAGCCCGGAAAGCCGGACTCTTGAGCGAGGCCGAGGCGCTCGCTTTCTAGTCTCGACCGCTTTCCTACGCACGTATCAACGTGGTCAGGTTCCAAGGGTTTGTTCTCAGCCCGAAGGCACCCCCAGCGATCCCGAACGACTATGAAGTTGTCGACCTGACAGTACACCCGTGGGCGCTGCGGCGCCAGCTAAGTTGCGAGGACTGGGGACTGAGGACTGAGTGGCCCCAACGTAGCCCGTTTCGCATAAGGGTCGGGAGCTACGGTGCCTCTCTCGTCTGCGGTCTACTCTCCCTGCCGCGGTCCCCAATTCTCCCCGTGGGCCACTGGCTCGTCACCGTTCGGACACGCCGCATTGAGGGCGGGCAGTCGATAATTTCCGCGATTGCTCGTTCGCCCGCTCGGGTCTGCGGGCGTTATGCCACCAGCCAATCCTGGACGTGTGCCGGGTGAAGGCGGCGAGCTCAGATTGGCGGAAAACGATGGCACGCCACTTGCCCTACCGGCTTCGCGCTGCCGCCCATCACCGCTCCGAGTCGGCGCGGCGAGGGTTTGACTCGCTTGCACCGTTCCGGACGCGATGTCACGCGGGGGAGCTGTTCGGTGCCACGTTGCTGCTCGGCGAGCTCGGCGTGCTTGCGGCTGCGCCGCCGGTGGGCGCGCTCTTGCTGGGAAGCACGCTCGGCCTTGGCGGTGTCGCGATCCGGGGTATGAGGCGAATGAAAGCGGCCGAAGGTGATTCCGGGGCATCGGCCAGGCCGGAGGCGGAGGCGGTTGACGCGGCATCCGGCCTGCCCGGTCGTCAGCAACTCATCGACCAGCTTTCGCGTGAAATCGCGCGCGTCCAGCGCTACAGCCACGACATGAGCATCGTTGTGGTTGGCGTCGCGCAGTTCGAGGAGCTCC
>DATNET010000460.1:0-2725 GCA_035606745.1 Tepidiformaceae bacterium | reverse complement strand
GGCTTGGCGGCCCGTAGAGGACACGCAGGCCGCTGTACCCGCGTCGCTCATGGACGACATCAGTTCGGACATCCGGCCAGAAACCGATGCCAGCGCCACCGTTCCACCTGCGGCGCCCCTGGCCGTCATCCCGGTGTCGAGGCCGGGCCGGCCGCCGCTCTCGCGAGTCGTGCTGCTGCTCGCGAGCGTCGCGGCCGTCGCCGGCGGTGCTCTAGCAGCCATTGCGTTTCTGCCACACAGCGGCACCGGCTACGTCGTCCTGAACCTCCTCATCGCCGCCGGAGCCATCCTGATGATTGCGTACGCGGCCTGGCCACAGGGACGTCGCGCGTTGCCGTCGGTGCTCGTGGCCGTGACGATTGGTGCCCTGGGCTTCTTTTCCGTGCGGACAATGGTGACGGCATCGTTCGTGCATTCGGACGACCCCAAAGACATGCTGATCTACACCCAGACATCGCCTCAGCTGCTCCAAATCTCGAAGCAGATCGACCAGCTCGCCAGCGCAACCGGCAAAGGCCATGCGCTCGCGATTGCCGTCGACTCCACCGACTCGTTTGCATGGCCATGGGCGTGGTACCTGCGCGACTACACGAACGTCACCTACGTCGATTTCACCAACGGTGCTCCGCAGGGCGATTTCGACGTCATGCTCGTGAACGCCAGCAACTCGTCGCGCGTCGACGACCAACTGACGCAATCGGCATCAACGCAATTCGCGGCGCCCATTGAATACCCTCACCGATGGTGGTTCGATGAGACGTATAAGACGGCCATGGACACCGGCAACGGCCTCTGCACCGACCTCGCAGGGAAGTGCGGCCCGTTCCGAATGGCGACGTGGGACACGCTTGCCGACGGCCTCTTCCACGGCGGCTGGTTCACCACCTGGTTCGACTACTGGCGTGATCACGACCCCCACCGCGCGAACGGTTCGGTGGACGCGTACGCCTACTTCCCCGCCGATTTCGATACCAAGACCGGCATGCTCACGGCCAAGCCCGTCGCCGTGCCGAAGCCCGGCACGGACAAGGACGGACGCGCGGTCTTCGGAAGCGTTGGTTCCCAGCCAGGACAGTTCCGCTACCCGACCGATGTTGCGGCCGACGCCCAGGGCAACCTGTATGTCATCGACAAGCAGGCCAAGCGACTCTCCAAGTTCGACTCCAGGGGGAATTTCATTGCCAGCGTCGACATTCGTACCGACCCAACCAATTTCAATGAGGCGTCGGAGCCGTGGGGCGTGGCCGTTGCGCCCAACGGCGATATCGTCGTGGCCGACACGTTCGGCTGGCGGATCAAGGTCTTCGACCCGGCACTCAAGCCGCTCCTGACCTTCGGCAACGCCCCAGCCGAGGGCGCGACGCCCGGGCCGCTGGACCTCTTTGGCCCACGCGCCATCGCCTTCGATAAGCAGGGCAACATGTGGGTCACCGACACCGGTGACGGGCGCATCCAGGTCTACACACTTGAGGGCAAGTATGTGCGCACGGTGGGCAGCAAGGGTTCAGCACCGGGGCAGTTCAACGAGCCGGTCGGAATCAGCATTGCGAGCGACGGCACGGTCTTCGTGGCCGACATGTACAACGCCCGGGTCGATGTCCTCAACAGCGACGGCACGTTCAAAAGCTCGTTCCCCGTTCAGGGCTGGGGCGGCCAGGATGTGAACGATAAGCCGTACCTCGAAGCGCTCGCCGACGGCCGCCTGGCGGTCAGCCTGCCATCGCTGAACCAGGTGCGAATCTACAGCCGTGCGGGCGAACTACAGGGGACGATCGCCCCGGCCGATGATCCGCTCAGCCACCCTTACGGGATTGCAGAGACTGCCGATGGTAAGCTCTGGGTTGCGGAAGGTGGCGCGGGCCGGCTCCGAGAGTTTGCCATCCCGTGACCAACACTCGTCGCAGGCGGTCTCGCCTTTGATCCGATCTGTCCGCTTTTGGGCCAGCTTCGCCATTAGCGTGGTGTTCATCGCGCTATTTCTTCGCGCCACCCACCCTGTGCAGATTAAGAATGCGCTGGAAGAGGCCAACTACTGGTACCTCATCCCCGCCTTCGCGGTACTGCTGTGTGCCATTTCAGCACGCTGCGTGCGCTGGTCCGTCCTCATGCGGCCCGTCGCGAAAATGAGCCCCGCCCGGCTCTTCCCGTACGCCATCATCGGCTACATGGCGAACAACCTGCTCCCGGCGCGCGCTGGCGAGGTCGTCCGCGCGTACGTCCTCGGGGACCGCGAAGACGTCTCCAAAATGGGCACCTTCGGCACGATCGCGGTCGAACGGCTCTTCGATGGCTGCATCCTCGTGCTCATGCTCCTCATCGCCGGTTCGTATGTGGGCTTCAACGACCCCAAGCTGCGGATCATCGCCGTCGCGGCCAGTGTCTTCTTCCTCGCCGCTGTTGTCGGCTTTTACGTGCTCACGCTGTCGGAGGAGCGCGCCCGGCGGGTGATTCACTGGCTTGTACGGCTGCTGCCGGACCGTTTCGAAGAGGCCGCGGAGGGCATCGCCGATTCGCTCGTCGGCAGCCTTCGTTCCGTGCACGACCCTCGCTCGCTTGGTCTCGTGCTGCTCTTCAGCGTCATCGCGTGGACGATCGAAGCCGGCGCCTACGCCGTCATCGGCCAGGGCTTCCATCTTGGCGTTGGTTTCCCGAACTACGTGCTGCTGCTCGCAGCGGCGAACCTCGCGATCATCATCCCGACGTTCTTCGGGGGCACCGGCCCGTT
>DATNET010000455.1:0-3399 GCA_035606745.1 Tepidiformaceae bacterium | reverse complement strand
AACGTTCGAACGCGGGTAGATGAGGTTCGGCCAGTCCAGTGCCGGGCCGGCGATGGGGAGACAGCATGGCAGTGCGATTTGTCCATGCCGCTGACCTGCACCTCGACAGCCCATTTGAGGGCTTCCGCGACAACGCCCCAGCGCATGTGCGAGAGACGCTGTTGCAGGCGACGTTCCGGGCGTACGACCGGGTCATCGAGCTCTGCCTGGCGGAAAAGGTGGATGCGTTGCTCGTCGCGGGCGATGTGTATGACGGGGCGGACCGCAGCCTTTCGGCGCAACTGCGCTTTATTGACGGGTTGAAGCGGCTCGATGCGGCGGGGATTCGTTCGTTTGTGTGCCACGGAAACCACGACCCACTGGATGGATGGCAGGCGCAGCTTGGCTTTCCGGCGAGCTGCCACCAGTTCAGCGCCGAGGTTGGTTCGGCGCCCATCGACCCGGAACGGCCCGAGCGAGGGATGGTGTACGGCATCAGCTACCCGCGCCAGGTGGTGCGGGAGAACCTTGCGCTGCGGTTCCGCCGAGCCATGCACCAGGGGCCAGCCATCGGTCTTCTGCACTGCAACGTCGGCGCGGATACCGGCCATGAGCCGTATTCGCCGTGCTCCGTGGAGGACCTTGTGGGGACGGGGATGGACTACTGGGCGCTGGGGCATGTGCACACGCGACAGGTGCTCCGTGAACAGTCGCCAGCGATCGTGTATCCCGGCAACACGCAGGGACGGCACCCAAATGAGCGCGGCGAACGCGGCATCTACCTCGTCGAATTGGCCGGGAGCGCGCCGCCCAGGCTCGACTTCCGGGCGGTCGACGTAGTGCGGTGGGAGACGATACGGCTCAACATCGCACAGTTCGAGGATGAACAGGGGCTGCTCGACGCCGCCGAGGGCGAAATCGAGGCGGCGCTTGCTCGCGCTGACGGGCGTGACCTGATCTACCGGCTCGAGATTGGTGGGCGCGGGCAGTTGTGGGAAGCCACGAACAGGCAGAACTTCGCGACGGACGTGCGCGACCGGCTGAATGCGATGTTTGGCGGCCGGCGACCGTTCGCGTGGTGCGCGCGGTGCTCGGTCGAGACGCAGATGTCGTTCGATCGTGAGGCGCTTCGGAACGCGCACGACTTCAGTTCGGAGCTGCTTGCTGTGTTCGAACGAAGCAGTGCCGAGCCCGAATTGCAGGACGCCCTGGCCGCGGCGTTTTCGCCGCTCTTCAACCACCAGATAGCTGGCAAGCTGCTCGGCGGGCCTCCTTCAGGAGCCGTCCTGGCGAAGGTCTTGAAAGCGGCGGAAGAGCGCTGCCTGGAGGCGCTGCAATGAGGATTCGCAACGCCCATATCGATGGGTTCGGGCACTTCGCAGACCGGGAAATCGGCCCCTTCGACGCGCCACTGACGGTGCTTCATGGCCCGAATGAGACAGGCAAAACGACGATGCTGGGGTTCCTGCGAACAGCGCTCTTTGGCTGGCCGGGACAGAAGCGGGCCGACCACTACCCGGCGCTGCGTGGCGGCGCACACGGCGGCCAGATGGTGCTCGTGGATGGCTCTGGGGCGGAATGGACGGTTGCACGGTCGGAATCCGGTAAGGGCGCGATGCTCGAAGTGTCGGGGCCGAACGGTCGGGTCGACCATCCCGAGGCAGCACTGGCGGCGTTGCTGGGACACGCGACAAAGCCCGTCTTTGAATCCGTGTTCGCCTTCAGCCTGGATGAGTTGCAGAGCGTGAAATCGCTCGACGACAAAGATGTGAGCCGACAGATCTACAGTGCGGGCATGGGCGCGGCGAAGCTGCCGGGTGCACTGAAGCGCATCGAAACGGAGCAAGAAAGGATCTTCAAACCCGGTGGGTCGATCCAGGAGGTCGCGAAGGTCCTCGCGCAGATTGCGGCGATCGACCAGGAGCTTCGCCTCACGGCACACAATGCCGACCGTTATGCGGCGCTCACCGCGGAGCTGGCCGGGCTAAGAATCGAACTCCAGCGCGGCGGCTGCCGTCTGCGCGAACTGGAGCAAGGACGAAAGCAGCGGGAGCGTACGCTGGATGCGTGGCCGGACTTCCTTGCCCTTCGGACCGCGGAAGAGCGGCTCGCGACGTTGCCCGAATATGTCGGATTCCCGGATGACGCGGTGGCACGGCTCGACAAGCTGGAGGAGGCGCTGGGCCGGGCAAGCAAGGAACAGGAGCGGGCAGCCGAAGTGCATGCGCGGGCAACTGCGAACGTGGGCCGCGGGCTGCCCAACGAACGGCTGCTGGCGCTAGCCGACCGCATCGAAAGCCTGCGGGAGATGCGGCTCAGCTTTTCGCAGCTGCTGAGCCAGCTTCCCGCGCGCATCCAGCAAGGGGACGACGCTGCGCGAGAGTTGTCCGAGGCGCTGCGGCAGCTCGGCCCAGACTGGGATGAGCGCCGGTTGGCGGCGTTCGATGCCTCCGTACAGGCCCGGGGGCTGGTCGATGCCTGGAAGCGGCGACTCGACGAGGCCGAGCGCGAGGCCGCCGAGGCAGAACACGAGGCGCGGGCGTTGGCGCAATCGGTCGCGGATTCGGAGTTGAGCGCCGGCGAACGGGAAGCACAATTCGCGCGGATGCCGAAACCGGCGTTGGAGCTGGCCGCGCTCGAACAGCGCCAGGCCACCATCCAGGCAGCGCGTGGCCGGCTCGACGAGTGGCTTCGCGCACGCGACCGGCGGGTTAGCGAACAAGACACCGCGGCATCGCTCGCAGCAGAGACGGTGCCAGCGCTGGGCGCGAAGGGCAGATCGTGGAGCGCCATGCAGGTGACGCTGCTGGTCGTGGGCGGGCTCTTCGGCCTGGTTGGCGTGGGCGCCGGGGGATTGGCGACCGTGGCCGGGGCGCTCATTGGCGTCGTGCTGGCGGTGGGCGCGTTGTGGCTGCATTCGCGCCCCGGTGCTGGCGCCACGGTGGCTCCATCGCGATCGCCCGCAGCTGTGGCGGCGGAACGCCGGGCGAACATGGCGGCGGCCGCGGAGGCGGATGCTCGAATTCGCCTCGATGAAGTGTTGGGGCAGCTTGGGGAGGCGGAGGCGAGCGCGGAGCAGCTCGATCGTCTCGAAACCGGGCTTCGCGGGGCGAGAGAATCTTTGCGGAACTGGCAGCAGGAGCAACGAGCGGTCGACGCGGCGCGTGACGAGTTGACCAGGCTGCAAGCGCGAGAGGGCCAGGCTCAGGCCGCCGTGGCTCTCGCGAACAGCTCCCGCGACGAGGTGCGGTCTGGTTGGCAGGCATGGCTTGCGGGACTGCACCTGCAGCCAGCGCTGCGACCCGCGACGATGGAGGCGGTGTTCGCGCGAGTGGACGCCGCGCGGTCGAAGGCAGCGGCGGTGGTGGCCGCGCAGCACCGCATCGAGACGATGAGGGCGGACATTCAGAGCTACCGGGA
>DATNET010000449.1:0-2088 GCA_035606745.1 Tepidiformaceae bacterium | reverse complement strand
TTCGCCCCCCTCAAGGTCGCGGGCCTACCACGCTTCACCGGCGGCGCCGTCGGCTACCTCGCGTACGAAGTCGCCCGCTATTACGAAAAGCTGCCGGTGCCGGAAGCCGACCCGCAGGGCTTCCCTGAATCGGTCTTCATGTTCGCCGAGACGCTGCTCGTCTTCGATCACCTGCAGCACAGCATTAAGGTTGTGAGCCACGCCCGCCTGGATGGCGATATCGAAGCCTCCTACCGCCAGGCCGCCTTCAAGATCGATGAACTCGTCGAGCGCCTGGAAAAGCCACTCTCCCGCCTGCCATACGAAGTGAAATTGCCCACCGGCGGCAGTCCATCCTTCGTTTCCAACAACACCAAAGAAGACTTCATGGCGAAGGTGGAACGCGCCCGCGAGTACATCACCCGCGGCGATACCTACCAGATCCAGGTATCGCAACGCTTCGAACGGAAGACCGATGCCCACCCCTTCGAAGTCTACCGCGCGCTCCGCACCGTCAACCCGTCGCCCTATATGTACTACCTCGAACTGGACGACATGTACGTCGTCGGCGCCTCACCAGAGATGCTGATCCGCGTTGAAGACGGCGTTATCGAGACCCACCCCCTCGCCGGCACCCGCCGCCGCGGCCGCGACGAAGCAGACGAGCAGCGCATGGCCGATGAGCTCCAGAATTCGGAAAAGGAACGCGCCGAACACATCATGCTCGTCGACCTCGCCCGCAACGACCTTGGGCGCGTCTGCCAGCCCGGGAGCGTCCGCGTGACGTCGCTGATGGCGATCGAACGCTATTCTCACGTCATGCACCTCGTCTCGCATGTCGTTGGCAAGCTTCGCCCCGGCGTGTCTACCTACGACGCGCTTCGCGCCTACTTCCCGCACGGCACGGTCACCGGTGCGCCGAAAATCCGCACAATGGAGATCATCGCTGAACTCGAAGGAGAACAGCGCGGCGGCTACGGTGGCTGCGTCTGCTACTTCGACCTCAGCGGCAATTGCGACACCGCACTGTCCATCCGCACAATTTGGATGAAGGACGGCAAGGCGTACATCCAGGCAGCCGGCGGCGTCGTCTTCGATAGCACCGCCGAGGAGGAATACCTCGAATCTGGCAACAAGGCCCGGGCGATGATGGGCGCCATCGACCAGGCCGAGATTGCCGCGGCCGAAGCAAAGCGTGGGAGCCTGGGCTATGGGTGATCCCATTCTGGATTTTCGACTTTCGAACTTCGATTCGAGGTGGCTCCCGTGAGCGATCGCCGGCCCGACTGCATCTACGGAGTATTGGTGCGAGATGGCACCGTGTTTCTCAGTGAGCACACCGCCGTCGCCGGGCGACAAGAAGCCGGCAATGCTGGGGCACCGGTCCTCGCCCTGCCTGGCGGCATCTTTCGGCCCCTCGCCGACGACCGCAAGGCGGAACTCAAAGCCCACCTGTACGACCAGCTCGCAATCATGGCCCGTGCCGTCTGGGCACAGGGCGCCTTCATGTACCAGCATCCTTTGGAGCGCCGCCCCCGCTTTTCCGGCTTCTACACCGTGTGGGAATGGGATGGCGACGTCTCGGACGAACTGGGCGTGTGGCTCGATGCGGACGGCATCACCGCCAGCGCTTTACCCCCGCCCCTGCGCGTGCTGTTGTTGAGCGTGCTCGCTACGCTGGCGTTGAGGACGCGATGAACCAGGAAATCCAGCTCGGGGCAATCGTGATGCGTGACGGGCGGCTGTTGCTGCTCCAAAACGCCGTCGGTGGCCCGTGGGAGTTGCCCGGCGGCCCCCTCCCCGCCTCCCAGGACGACATGGACGCCGAAATGGACGCCATCCTCCAGCGCCACGGCATTCACGCGCCGGCGGTTGACGAAGATTTCGTCGATACGGTGTTCTTGCCAGCCGACGATGGCCAGGTCGTTTACAACCTCTACGCCCCCACCGATTGGACCGGCGACCCGTCCACGGATTCGGCCGCCGCAGCTTCCTGGTTCGCCTTGCACGAACTCGAGACCGTCGACATGGACCCGCGCATTCGCGAGGGCATCCTCATCGCCTTCGGCTTACACGAACCAAAAGACGACGCGGCAGCCATCCTCGGCG
>DATNET010000448.1:0-13667 GCA_035606745.1 Tepidiformaceae bacterium | reverse complement strand
CGGGGTTGTTGAACACGTCGCGGCGGGTGAGCGGCGCGATCGGGCTGGCGGTGATGTCGACGGTCGCGGCTTCGAAGACGGATGCAATGCTGGCGAATGGGCAATCGATGGCGGTCGCGCTGAATGATGGTTTCCGGTGGGCGTACGGGATTGGGGCAGCCGTTGCGTTGGCGGGTGCCATTGCGGCGGTGGTGATGCTGCGTGGGCGGCTGAGCGAGGCGGGCGCGGTCGTGGCGGCCGAGTGACGACGAGAGACGGGGGCGGCTACGGCCGCCTTGACGAGAGACGGGGCGGCTGCGGCCGCCTTGACGAGAGACGAGAGACGAGAGACGAGAGACGAGAGACTAGTAGTCGGACAGGAAGCTATGCGCTGGGGTCTTCCGGTTGAATGGACGCTGAGCGGCGGCGGCGTTCGATGGCGAGGATGGTGGTCCAACAGAGGAGCAGGAGGGTCATCAGCGAGGCGGAGCCGATGCAGTAGATGCACCAGGCGTCCAGTACCCAGCCTTCGACGTAGGTGAGGTAGAGCGAGAAACAGAAGCCGAAGAGCGCACCGTTGAACGCGAGGAATGCCGCTACGGTGCGCAATCCGCGGGCGTTCGTGAAGACGAGGAGAGCAGCCACCGCAAGGACGAGGTACATCGCGAGGCCGGGTACGGAGACGGGGATGCCGATGATCTTGCCGTAGGCGCTCTGCTGGACGGTCTGACAGCCGTGGACGACGGTGCAGACGCCGCTCTTGCCCTGGAGGTTTTCGAGGGCGAGATAGCTGGCGATGCCGATGCCGGCGACTGCGAGGGCGGCGGCGATGAGGGCAAGCAAGCGCTGCAATCGAAAAAGCAGCGGTCCGGTGGAGGCCCCGGGCGGGCTGCCCGGGACCTCCGCAGAGGCAGGACTCAGTCCTGCTGGGTCACTCTGAAGTGGGCGTTGCACCGGCGTTGTCCTTTACCCCGGCCTGGGTTTCGAGGTACTTCCAGACGGCGCTGGAGAAGTCGTGTTCGCCTTCGTGGGCGTCGTGTGCGGCCGCACCTGCTTTCGCCATGTCCGGGGTGTCGGTGTTGAGGAGCGATGCCATCAGGCCGAGCTTGCCGGCGAGCGCCTTCGCGTCGGACTCAATGGTGGCATCGTTGGGCCACGGCGTGAGCAGGAGAATGGCCTGGAGGTGTTCCGCGGTCGTCTGAGCGGTAGGTGGCACCGTGCCGGCAGCGATCGATTGGTCGAAGCCGTGCAGCCCGGCGTTGTCGAGGATGTTGATGGCAGAGATCGCGGCGGCATTGCTCACGGCGGGATCGATCGTGGCGGCCGCGGGCGCGGTGGTTGCGGTGGTGGTGGCGTCGGCTTTATTGCTGCTGCCGCTACCGCAAGCGGCGCCGGCAATTGCTGCACAGACGAGGGCGACGAGGATGGCGCCGATAGCGGGTCGAGAGAAGATGAAGTGCTTCATCGGGTTCCTTTCGTTGGTGAGGGATGAGGGCGTTAGCGAGCGTTTCGGCGGCGTATGGCTGCGAGTCCGAGCAGGGAGGCGAGCACCGCAAGGCTGAGCCCAATCTCGCCCGTGCGTGTGGCGAAGAGGGAGCTGCCAGCCTGGGAGCTGCCCGAGCCCGCGGCAGGGGCAGCAGGCGATGTCGCTGCCGCTGGTGAGGCGGCGGTGGCTTCGGAGACAGCGGTGGGAGGGGCGGTGCTGCCGGCCGAAGTAGGTTTTGATGGGTCGTAGGTGAACGTCCAGGTGCCACTGGCGGCGTCGCCGTCGTCACCGCTGACGGTGTGCCAGGCGACGGTGTAGACCCCGGCCGCCAGGTTCGATTTCAGTTGGACGCTGATGTGCGAATGGTTGGCGGGGTCGACGGTGGCCGGGTTGTTGCTGACGACGCCGGCCGGGCCGGTGACGACCAGGTCGTTCGAGCCCGCGACGAGCGTCATCTCCTCGGCGGTGTCCATGGTGACCTGGCTCGGCGCAGTGTTGAGTACGGCCCCGACGGCAGGCGTGACGGCGGATGGCTCGGCGTGGGCGAAGGCGCTTGTGGCGCCGAGCAGAGCAACCGCTGCAAGCGTGGCAGCGGCCGCGAGGACAACGGCCGGCTTCCTCAATCGAGGCATAGGAACATCCCTCCCTTGGACGGGAACTCAGGCGAAGAGGGCTGGAGTGAGGGCTGGATGTCCGCGCCTGGGGGGTTGGAGGTCGGGCGCTACGCTGTTCACGCCAGTGGGGCGCCACCAGCTCACGCTGATGGCGAAGAGCGACAGGGCCGCGGCGCCAAAGTAGGCGACGGATTGGCGGGCCAGCGTGAAGGGGCTTGCGCCGGTGAACGGGATGTCGGTGCAGGTGGAGGCGTTCGCGTGGCAATGGTCTTCGTGGGCCTGGACGTTGCCGCGGTCGTTGTGCGGGGCGATGGGAACCAGGACGAGGTACTGGTCTGTAAATGGGATGTCGAGGGTGACGGAGAAGTGGCCGAGAAACATCCACGAGGGAAGGATGGCGATGAGTAAGAGGCAGTGTTGAAGCCGCGGCCTGAATCCGAGCCAACCGAGCCGGCGGATGCGCGCCAACTGCCTCATGGTAGTGAGGTTACCATCGAACGGGAGAACGGATTGGCGACTGTTGGTACCGCTTCACGTGGCCTTGTGGCTCATCCTGGGGCGTTTTGGGGCTTGCCAACATGGCCGGCCGTTGTTGCGAAGCGGGCCTGGTTAAGTCACGTCGCGGCACTCTTGACATGCGATCAGACGGGTGTAGGTTGGAGGTGAGCCAAGCGCCGGATGGGATCCAGGGCTCCCGGGAACCAGTCCGGTCGCGAAGACGGAGGAGGTCCCATGTTGTATAGGAAGCTTCACGCCGTCTACGGAGTTTGGATTGTGCAGAGGGAAGGCCTGCGCTAGCAGGCCAGGCACAGCACCGCTCGAAGGCCCGCCCCATCGACTGTTGCGAGGACGTGACAAAGCCGGAGCCGACCGCCAGTAGTGCTGGCGAGTCCGGATCGCTCCTTTCGGGAGCGGCGGGGGATGAGGTCCTGATGTTGCGAGTGGTACTCGCCCATGGTCACGCCCGACAAGCGGGCCATCGGCAGAGTTGATGAAGATTGCAGACCCCGGAGAGTTCCGGGGTCTGTTTGCGTGTGCGGGGATTTCTGGAGCGTAGGCTGGACGAGCGCTAGGATGGGGCCGCGCGCGTGGGGAGTTGTGCACGCATGCGTGCGGGGGCCCGCGTTCGGGCTGGAGGCGGATGTGACGCAACAGACAGTGCGGCGACGATTGCGCCGGCCAGAGAATCATTCACCCGAATTTGAACGCGAAGCTGTGCGGACGATGCGGCTGTTCCGTGTGCTGATGTATGGCGTGTTCGGCATCCTGGCAGCGACGTGTGTGTTACTCGTGATTGGAGTCGTGGCGAGCTTTGTGTTTGGCGGGCATTCTGCGGTGAGTGCCGGAGCGGACCAGCATGCCGAACTCAAAGCCGGGGCTGCGCTCCACGCTTCGACGGAAGCCGGGGTGACCGGCGATGTGCAGATTGTGAGCGTGCAGAGGGATGCTTCGACGATGACGATCACCGCGAAGGTTAAGGGGATGGCGGGCGCGGCGACGTTGCCGAGTAGCTGGCAGGTTTACCTCTGGGGTGACACGCGCGCGCCGATGGCGGCTCAGCAGGTTTCGGCGAACGCGGACGGCGTGGTGGTGCGGGCGAGCGCCGAGATCCCGGCGGGTTCCGCGCCCGAATTCGTGCAATTCAGCCCCGATGGTTCGCACGGCGACCTGTACTTCGACGTAACGAAGTAGGTAACCGGGGGGCACGGGAGTAGCGCGGGCAACCATTTGCACTGCCGCTGGTACTCGATGCCGCCGGCCGCGCGGCGACGTCAGAAGATTGGGTTGACGATGACGGCCTGTTCGCGGGATGGGCCGACTGAGATCAGGTCGACGGGGCATTCGAGTAGCTTCTCCACGCGGCGGATGAACGCCTGGGCCTGCGGTGGAAGGTCATCGAAGTTGCGGACTTCGGTGGTGGGCTGCATCCAGCCGGGGAGTTCTTCGTACACCGGGGTGACGCGGTCGAGCACGGATTCGCGAGCGGGGAGGGTCTCGAGCACTTCGCCATCGAGTTCGTAGCCGGTGCAGATTTTGATGGTCGGGATGTTGTCGAGGACGTCGAGGCGGGTGAGGGCCAGCGCGGAAAGGCCGTTGAAGCGGACGCTGTAGCGGGCGGCGACGGCATCGAGCCAGCCGATGCGGCGTGGGCGCCCCGTAGTGGTGCCGTATTCGCCGCGGCCGAATTCCTTGCCGTGGTCGCGGAGGGTATCGGCGATGCCATCGAAGAGTTCGGTAGGGAAGGGGCCGTTGCCGACGCGTGTGCAGTAGCTTTTGAAGACGCCGACGACGCGCGAGATGTCGGTGGGGCCGATGCCGACGCCGATGGCAGCGCCGCCGCTGGAGCTGCTCGGCACGCTGGACGTGACGTAGGGGTAGGTGCCATGGTCGAGGTCCAGCAGGGAGCCTTGAGCGCCTTCGAGGAGCACGTGTTCGCCCTGTCGATGGGCGCCAAGGACGATCATCTGGACATCGCCGATGTATGGCGCCAGGCGCTTGCCAAATTCGGTGTAGCGGCCGAAGCAGTCGTCGAATTCGAGCGGCTCGCCGCCGTAGACGCCGGTGATGACCTTATTTGCGTAATTGAGGGCGGCCGTTATGCGGGGGATGAGGTCTTCGGCGCGGAGGAGGTCGGCAACGCGGATGCCGCGGCGGGCGACTTTGTCGATGAAGCACGGACCGACGCCTTTGCCGGTGGTACCGATGGCGTGGTCGCCGCGCGAGGCCTCATCGAGGCGGTCGAGGGCGATGTGCCAGGGCATAACGAGTTGGGCGCGGTCGCTGAGGACGAGCTTGGAGGTATCGATGCCTTTGGCCTGGAGGCCATCGATTTCCTGGAGCAAGACTTCGGGGTCGACCGCGACGCCGTTGCCGATGACGCAGGTCTTTTCGGGGTAAAAAATGCCTGCGGGGACGAGGTGCAACTTGAATTCGCCACGGTCGTTGACGATGGTGTGACCGGCGTTATTTCCGGCGGAGTAACGGGCGACGACACGGGCTTTGCGGGCGAGGAGATCGACGATTCGGCCCTTGCCTTCGTCGCCCCATTGCCCGCCAACAACGACGATTATGGGCATGGTTCTCACATACTCCGGGCCTCCCGCTGGGTGGGGAGGCCCGTTGACTAACTTTACAGGACGGCGCCGTTCGGGGCTAAGCGGGAGCGCAGCGCTGCGCCGGGCTGATCCGATTGGCTAGCGGCTGCCGCGCAGGCGTGGGTCGAGGACGTCGCGGAGGGCGTCGCCAAGCATGTTGAAGCTGTAGACCGTGAGGAAGATGGCGAGCCCGGGGAAGACGGCGAGATAGAAGTGGTTCTGGATCTGCAGCTGGGCATCGTTGAGCATTCGGCCCCAGCTCGCGACAGGCGGTTGGACGCCGTAGCCAAGGAACGCGAGCGCGGATTCGATGAGGATTGCGGCGCCGATCTGGATCGACGCGGAGACGATGATGATGGCGACGACGTTGGGTAAGACGTGTCGGAAGACGATGCGCATATCGCTGGCGCCGAGGACACGCGCGGCCTCCACGTACTGGTTCTCCTTGGCGGCGATGGCAGCCCCGCGAATGATGCGGGACGAGCCGACAGCGATGAGCAGGCCGACCGAGAGGATGATGCGCAGCCGCACGTCGAGCTGTTGGAGGGAGACGACGAAGAGGATGACGAAGACGAGGCCCGGGAGGGCGATGCCGATATCGACGATGCGCTGGACGACGGTGTCGATCCAGCCGCTGAAGTAGCCGGAAAGGATGCCAAGGATGGTGGCGAGGATGGTCGCGACGGCGACGACGCCAAAGCCGATGATGATGGAGGTGCGGGCGCCGTACATGATGCGGGCCCACATGTCGCGGCCGTTCTGATCCGTGCCCATCCAGTGCGAAGTGGAAGGCCCGTGCAGACGATCGCTGAGCACGCCAACATCGGGGTTGACACCGCGCGAGAAGGCGCCGGGGAAGAGGGCCATGGCGATGAGCGCGATGACGATCAGCGCACAAATGGAGCCCAGCGGCTTGTGCCGAATGAACGACCAGAGCGAGCGCCTGAACCGGCCCCACGGGGAGATTTCACGGCTCAGGACGAACTGTTCAAGGATGGTGGCGTCGGTGGCCATCTAAGCGTACCTGATGCGTGGGTCGACCACTGAATAGAGAAGGTCCACTCCGAGGTTGGCAAAGACGACGGCGAACGCGATAACGATGTTGATGCCCTCGATCACGGGGTAGTCGTGGGAGCCGACGGCAGCGAGGTAGTAACGGCCGATGCCGGGGATCGAGTAGATCTGTTCGATGATGACGGAGCCGCCGACGAGGATGGGCAGGTTCAGGCCGATGATCGTCATGACGGGGATGAGGGCGTTGCGCATCGCGTGGCGGCTGACGATGACGCGTTCGCGGAGGCCCTTGGACCAGGCGGTGCGGATGTAATCCTGGCGGAGGACTTCCAGCATGGATGAGCGCGTGAAACGCATGACGCCACCGGCAAGGCCGGCTCCGAGGATGAACGCGGGCATCGCCATCAGCTTCAGGTTGCTGACGGGATCGGCTCTAAGGCTGACGTAATGGGGTGGCGGGACGCCCCATATGAAGTGGCTTCCGGCGAGCGAGATCAGCATCGTCGCTATCCAGAAATTGGGAATGGCGAGGAGGCCGATGGCGAAGCTTCGCCCGAGGTAGTCGGAGATCGAGTCCTGGCGGATCGCGGAAAGGACGCCGATAGGGATGGCGATGAGGAGCGAGAAGATGAGGGCGAGCACGCCAAGTTCGAGCGTGACGGGCAGGCGGCTTTTCATCTCCGTATCGACGCTGCGGCCGCTGAGGATGGATTTGCCGAAATCGAGATGGGCAGTGTGGCCGAGCCACTTTACGTACTGCTCGGGGATGTTCTGATCGAGGCCGTATTCTTTCTGGAGCGCGGCCTTCGTCTGTGGGTCCGCGGCGCCGTAGGCGCCACCGATGAGCGCCGTGACGTCGCCGGGCACGGAGCGGACGAGGATGAAGACGACAAAGCTCACCCCGAGAAGGGTGGGGATGATGAGCAGCAGGCGCCGGAACAGGTAGCGTTGCATACGGTTTGGCCTTTTAGGCGGAGAGTCGCGGCGTTGTAGCTGGTTTTTCGGCGGGCCTGGCGGTTGCTGGTTGGCGACCGCCAGGCCCGGGCGAGTGGCGAAGTGAGGCGTGAGCTACGCTTGAAGCGAGGCTTTAGGCCTTCCTCCAGAAGAACGGGTAGGTTTCCGTACCGATTGGATAGCTCCCGGGTACGGTACGGATGGTGGTGGCGTTTTGGATGTTCGGCTGGAACGCTGTCCATCCGGTACCTGCGCCGGCCTGGTTTGGCACATACCACATCTGTTCAGCGTGGACTTGCTGAATCTGGGTGAAGAGGTCCTTGCGCTTCTGAGGGTCAAGCTCTTTTTGCTGTGCGACCGCGAGGTCGGCGAGCTTCGGGTCCTTGATGTGGCCGTGGTTGAGCGGGTTATCGGTGAAGAAGCGGGTCGGGTAGCTGCCACCTTCAGGGAACGGCGTTTCGTAGCCGAAGGCGATGCCGCTGAAGTTGCCCGCGAACGTCTGGGTGATGTACTTGGAGGCGTAGTCCTGGGTTTCGGTGGTGACCTTGATGCCGATGGCCTGCAGGAACTGGATGCTTGCCTGGGCGATCGATTCGAAGATTGGGCCGTAGACGCTGGCCGGGTACTGGAACTTGGCTTCGAAACCATCGGGATAGCCAGCCGCAGAGAGCGCTGCCTTGGCATCGGCGACGTTGTACTTGAAGTTCTTGCCGCCCGCGCCTGCGTTTGGCCCTTGCGGGTCGTCCCAGAATTTGACCATGCCGGCGGGGATGATGTTGTTCCAGGGGCCCTGGACATCGAGTCCGGCCGCCTGCAGCTTCTTGACTTCGTAGCCGAGGTCGGTGAGGCCATCGCGGTCGAGCGACATCGAAACGGCCTGGCGGACACGGTTGTCCTTCGTCCAGGGCGAGTTCGGGTCGGCATCGAAGTAGAAGAAGCTCATCAGCTGCGAAATGACGCCGAGGAGCTGGACATCCTTGACCTGCGATTTCAGGCTGACGAGGTCATCGGCGTTCGGGCCGAAGGCATCGAGGCTTCCGGCCTGGAACTGCGCGAGCTGGTTCGCATAGGCCGGGATGATATCGGTCTCGCAGGTGTCGAACAGCGGGAAGCCGCTCATGTACCACTCGGGGTTCTTCTTCCACTTGATGCTCTGCGAGGGCGTGTAGCTGTCGAAGATCCAGGGGCCGGAGCCGATCATCTTCGTCGTTGGGTCGAAGCCGCCGGCAGCTTCCTTGGGCATGATCCAGAGCAGGTTGGCGTCCGAGAGGACATCGAGGAACGCGGCGTTGGGGCTCTTCAGGGTGAAGACGACGGTCTGAGCGTCGGGATATGCGACAGAATCCACGAACTTCAGCTGGCTGGCGTTGGTGTTCTTGGCGTCGGTCGCGCGGCCCCAGGAGTACTTGACGTCGTCGCTATCGACCTGGCGGCCGTTAACGGGGGCGATGTTGTGGAATTTCGCGCCCTGGCGGAGCTTGATCGTCCAGGTGAGGGCATCGGCGGAAGCGGTGTAGCTTTCGGCGATGTCGGGGACGGGCTTCAGGTCTGCGACTTTTACGCCGGGGCCGGCGTTGTACTTGAAGAGGCGGCTGTATGAGAAGGCGGAGAAGCCCTTGGTGAGGAAGCTTGCGTTGCCGTAGGGGTCGATCGTTGGCGGGTCGACCTGCTGGACGGTCCTGAAGTTGCCGCCCTTGGTGGCGCCTGCGAAGGGGTCGTTGGGAGTGGCGGTGGCGTTGGCGGCGGCGGTGTTGGTCGCCAGGCCAGCGGTGGGCGTTTTCGAGGAGGAGCTGCCGCCGCAGCCCACCAGTGCGAGCCCGGCGGCGCCGGCGCCGGTAACGCCGGCTACGCCGAGGAAGCGGCGACGACTCGCGCGCTCTTTCCAAAATCGATTCCAATACTCGCTAGCCATGCAATCCCCTTTTTGCTTGTGACCGTTGGTGGCCGACGGACCACGGTTTGGGCGATACGTCGATTGATCTGGATAGGCTTGGTCGATATCTCCTATCCGCCGATGGTGAGTGTTTTAGGGTGGAACGGGCGGTGTGTCAACCATTGGATACAATTCTTGCCGCTTGCTTACCGGTAAGTTTGCTTGGGCCGGGAGCAACTCCGCGGCCAGATCGCACGTCCGTTCGCGACTGCGGCATGCCTGCATTGAGCAACCGGGGGAATGGCGCCGGTCGCGCTGGAGACGCGCTCGCGCCGGACGGCGTTGGGCAGAATCGTCGCCGTGCACGGCTTCCTCTCCCAACACCGGTATGCTTGCCGCGGAGCGAAGCGGATTACTGCTTCGCGGGCCACGGCGGGAGCCGCATCGAACCAGATCGTTGGCGGAGCTGGCCAACACATCCGCGAAGGAGGAAATCGTGACTACAAACGTTGTCGTCCTCGGGGCCGGATTCGGCGGGCTCGAACTGACGAGCAGGCTATCTGAGGCACTCGGTACGGAAGTGAGCGTGACGCTCATCGACAGGAGCGAGGCGTTCGTCTTCGGCTTCAACAAGTTCGATGTCCTGTTTGGCTGGAAGACGCTGGACGAGGCGCGGGCCTACTACCGCGACATCGTGAAACCTGGTGTTGTCTTCCGGCAGGAGACGATTACGTCGATCGACCCGGAAGCGCGGCGGGTGGTAACCGATGGGGCCGCTTACGACGCCGACATTCTCGTCGTTGCGCTCGGTGCGGATTACGATTTCGCTGCAACGCCGGGCTTCGTTGAGGGTGGGCATGAGTTTTATTCCCTGGGCGGAGTCCAACGGCTGCGAGAGCTCCTCCCATCGATTACCAGGGGCCGCGTCCTCATTTCCGTGCTGGGGGAGCCGTTTAAGTGTCCCCCCGCGCCCTGCGAGGCGGCGATGTTGCTCGACCAATGGTTCACGCAACGAGGTTTGCGGGAAAACATCGAGATCAGCGTGACGTCGCCGTGGAGCCGCCCGATCCCGCCCTCTCCGGATGGTTCGAAAGCGATCCTCGACCGCTTCGCGGAGCGGGGGATTGCGTTCGTGACGGAGACGCTCGTCGTGAGCATCGACCCGGCGGCAAAGGTCGCCCACCTTCGCGATGGCGGGACGATGCCTTACGACCTCTTCCTCGGGATACCCGTTCATCGCGTGCCCGCGGTGGTGCAGGCCTCTCCGCTGGCCGAGAACGGTTGGATCCCGGTCGACAAAGGGACCCTGGCCACGCGGTTCCCCGGCGTCTTCGCGGTGGGAGACGTGACCAGCGTGGGCACGCCGAAGGCGGGCGTCTTCTCAGAAAACGCAGCCGCAATCGTCGCCGACGAGATCATCGCCCAGGTACGTGGAGGCGAAGCCCCGGCCGCGTTCGGCGGCACGGGCACCTGCTACGTCGAATTCGGCGATGAGCGCGTGGCTCGCCTCGACGCCGATTTCTTCGGCGGGCCGAGCCCGGTTGCCCCACTTCGCGGGCCGACCGCCGAGATCGCGCGCGAGAAGGATGCGTTCGCCGTGGCCCGGCGGAAGCGATGGTTTGGCTACAGCGAGTAGAGGGACGTATCCCGGCTCCGGTGTGCCGGTCGACCGCGAAAGCCGGCCGGTACTGCACGACGCCCGGAGGGCGCTTTGCCGCGCGGCTTCACGTTCGCCTGATGGCGCCACGTCGCCGGGCGCCAGTGGCTACCAGCCGCGGGTGGCGAGGAGTTCCTTCTCGGGGAGCGAGCTGACACTGATGCCAGGCATCGCTTTGCCGAGGCCGGTGCTGACGCGGGCGATGACATCGGCGTCCATGTAGTGGGTCGTTGCTTCGACGATGGCTTTTGCGACGAGGGCGGGGTTTTCGGATTTGAAGATGCCAGAGCCGACGAATACGCCATCCGCGCCGAGGCGCATCATGAGTGCGGCATCGGCGGGGGTGGCCACGCCGCCGGCGGCGAAGTTGACGACTGGAAGGCGGCCTTCGCGCTTGACCTGGCGGACGAGTTCGAGCGGCGCCTGCAGGTCCTTGGCGGCGGTGTAAATCTCTTCGTCGGCGAGGGTCTGGAGGCGGCGGATTTCGTCCTGGACGGTGCGCATGTGGCGGACGGCTTCGACGATGTCGCCGGTGCCGGCTTCGCCCTTGGTGCGAATCATGGCGGCGCCTTCGGCGATGCGTCGGAGGGCTTCGCCGAGGTTTCGGCAGCCGCAGACGAAGGGGACGGTGAAGGCGTGCTTGTCGATGTGGTGCGATTCATCGGCCGGGGTAAGGACTTCGGATTCGTCGATGTAGTCGATGCCGAGCGATTGAAGTACGTCGGCTTCGACAAAGTGGCCGATGCGGGCCTTGGCCATCACGGGGATGGTGACAGCGGCGATGATGCCGCGGACCATTTCGGGGTCGCTCATGCGGGCGACGCCGCCATCCTTGCGGATGTCGGAGGGGACGCGTTCGAGGGCCATGACGGCGCAGGCGCCGGCTTCCTCGGCGATTTTGGCGTGTTCAGGGGTAACGACGTCCATGATCACGCCGCCCTTAAGCATCTGGGCGAGGCCCACTTTGACGGCCCATGTGCCGGTCTGAGTCATTGGTGGTGGTTCTCCTGGAGGCGCGAGATAGAGCGCGAATCGGTACTTTGGTTTACAGCATAGGGCTGATTCGAGCGTGAGAGTAGGGCCACTTTGGCGTGCTGGACGTCTGGCGGTGGCGACCACCGGAAGCGATGAGCAATGAGCGATGAGGTTTGCTTCTGTGCTCGGCGAGACGCCGGCTCTTGTTCTCGGAGGGCGTTCGCCGACCGGCACGTACGAAAGGCGTTCACCGCTTTGGCGAGTTGCGCGACCGGTCGTCGCTGGGGGGTACACTTCAGACTGATGGCGGCGGGAGGTTGGCTTCCGCAGTGCGAACGCACGATGCTTCTCGTGACGCACGCGCCACGGCACAGTTCGTACTGGCCGTTCCGCTTCCAAGGACCGGGTGCAACGCCCTCCGGAGGTCAAGCAAAGATGAAACCGACGACCAGCGGCTACGCGGATGTGAACGGGATCAAGCTGTATCACGAGGTGTACGGCGAGGGCCAGCCGCTAGTGCTCATCCATGGCGGTTTGACGACGATCGGCGAAATGCAGGGATGGGTGCAGCCTCTCGCCCGGACTCGACAGGTCATCGCCGTGGAGATGCAGGGCCACGGCCACACCGCGGACACGGACCGGCCGATGAATTTCGCGACCATGGGCGACGACATCGCCGCGCTTCTGGAGTATCACAAGATCCCGAACGCCGACCTGGTGGGGCATTCGTTCGGCGGCGCCAGCGCGATCCGCACGGCGCTCCAGCATCCCGCGAGGGTGCGGCGGCTGGTAGTGATCTCCTCGCCGTATGCCAGGTCCGGCTGGTATCCGGAGGCACGAGAGGGCATGGGCTCGGTTGGCGCGTCGATGGCGGCCAACATGATGCAGACCCCGGCGGGCGAGTTTTCGAAGCAATGGCCCGAGCCGCAGCGCTTTCCCCAGTTCCTCGACAAGATGGGAAAGATGATGAGCGAGGACTACGATTGGTCAGCCGGCGTCGCCAAGCTGCCGATGCCGGTGCTGTTGGTGTTCGCGGATAACGACTCGGTCTCGCAGAGGCATGTAGCGGACTTCTTCGCGCTCCTGGGCGGAGGCGTGAAGGAGCCGGGCTGGCTGAACACGAAGCTGTCGAAGTCGCGGCTGGCCGTCGTGCCGGGCTACAGCCACTACAACTTCATTGCCTCGCCGGAGGTGCCGCAGATTGTGGACAGGTTCCTGGCCGATCCGCTCACCAACCCGCCGACCGGTGCGGCAGCCGCGTCTCAGGTGACCTCGGACTAACGGCGTGACGCCGGCCTGGATACTACGCGCCGTGGGCGTCTTCGATTTCGCGGAAGAAGGCGAAGACGGCTTTCCCAAACGCTTCGGGGCGCTGGAGCGGGACGCCGTGGGCTGTATCGGTGAAGGTGACGAGGCGGGCGTGAGGCAGGTGGGCGGCCATGACCTCGGAGGCGCTCAGCAAAGGATCATCGGTGCCGGCGCAGATGAGGACGGGCATCGTCAGGCGCTGTTCGAGCACGGGAAGCAGATCGGGGCGCGTTTGGGCGGCGTGGGCCGCGCCGAGGTAGCCATCCCGCTCGAGGTTGGCGTAGCGGCTTCGCACTCCTGAGGCGAGGAACGGCGAGGCGATGGCCGCGGCGGCGCGCTTGCCGAGAGCCGCGGGGCCGGCGCGGGCAACGAGTTCGGTGGCGGCCTGGCATTCCGCGGCGTAGGCGCGATAGGAGTCCGCATAGGCGGGGTGGTCAGGCGCGGCGGAGGCATCACTCAGGACGAGGCCGGCGAAGCGTTCCGGTGCGTGTACGGCGAGTTCGAGGGCGACCGAGCCGCCAAAGCCCGTACCGACGAGCACGCAGACGCCGATTTCGAGGAAATCCATGACGGCGCGGACGTCTTCGGCGAAGGCTTCGATGGCGTAGCAGTCGTCGCTGTCCGGGGGACTGACATTCGCGTCAGATGCGTGAGCGGAGGTGTCAAAGGGTGGGCAGCTGGTCTGACCGTGGCCGCGAAGGTCGGGGGCGAT
>DATNET010000424.1:0-4603 GCA_035606745.1 Tepidiformaceae bacterium | reverse complement strand
CAAATAGCACAGACGCACATTGGCATCTCCCTGGATTTCGACGGTTCCCTTGCTGCCAATACGGGTACGATCAACGTCCCGCAAATTCCAGCGGGCGAGGTCTCGGGTGGCTGTTTCCCCGTCCTCGTGATCCCCGTCTGCGTCAATATCAGCCTTGCCGCCGGGGTCAATGTGACGTCCGATGGGCCGCTGAGCATCGCCGCCAGTGGCACGTTCACCGTCGATGGCGATGTTTACTACGACTCCGTTTCGGGCTTCAAGGTCGCGGGTGGGGTAACGCCCTCCTGGACGGTAACGCCGCCCGCGGGCCGCCCCACCGCTTCGGTGGCCCTCGGGCTCGAACCACAGGTGGACCTCAGCGTCCTTGGTGTGGTTGGCCCGTCGTTGAGCATCCCGATCACGATGAACGCCACCATGGCTCCGAACACGGTGCCGTGGATTCGGGCGTCGGCGACGCTGGAGGGCGACGCTTCTATCCATGGCGGCGCGCTGTTCCTCCCCGATACCGACCTTGGGCCGTTCAAGCTGTTTTCTGAAAGCGGCGAATTCTACCGCTCACCGACTGCTGCCCTACAGGTATTCCCGAACGGCGCAGGTGTTGTGCAGGGCTCGGCCGTTTCGGGAGTGGAGCCGGTGAATTGCGGGCTTGACGGCCTTCGTTGCGCGGCGGTTTACAACGCTCCGGCGGCCGGCTTTGGCGCCGATTCGGTGACGCTCACAGCACAGCCGGCGCCGGGGTGGCGATTCTTTAGCTGGGGCGGGGCCTGCCAGTCGTCCGTGTCGCCAACGTGCACTGTCACCATGACCCAGAACCAGACGGTGACGGTGCTGTTCGTGCCACTCGCCCCGCCACAACCATAGTCCGAACGGGAGAGGAGACCTATGGCAGCAACGATCTTCGTGAGGCGCGGCGGCAACGAGCGGCAATTCGTTGTCGAAACCGAAGCTGCGATCGGCCGCGCCCTGGACAATCAGATTGTCCTCGAAGACCTTGGGGTATCGCGCCACCACGCGGTTGTGCGCCAGGCCGGGGATGGCTGGGAGATCGTCGACCTGGGGAGTGCGGCAGGCACGCGCGTCGGCGGAGTTGCCCTCGAGCCACGCGCTCCCCACGCGCTCCATCCGGGCGACGTCACGACAATTGGTGACTTTGCGATCAAAGTTCAGCCTTCGGACGGCATGGACAGCCAGCCGACGATCGTCCCGCAGGCGCTGCTGACGCCGCTCATCCCGGTTGCCAACGGAAACACTGGCGGGGCCGCGACGATGGTGCTGCAGCCGCGGCCCCGGCTCGCGATTACGACCGCCGACGGCACCCGCGAAGTCCCGCTGGGCGGCGAACGCGTTTCGTTAGGACGCGACGAGACTCGTGGGACGAATGACATCGTCGTGGGCGTCCCGCAGGTTTCGAACCGGCACCTGCTGTTCGTGCGGGCACCGGGCGGCGGCTACGAAGTTCAGGACCTCGGGTCGCGCAACGGCACGACCTTCGCTGGCCAGCCGATCCAGCAGCGGCTCCTCCAGGAGGGAGACCAGCTCGATATCGCAGGCACGGTGCAAATTCGCTACCTCGAAATGCCGCCGGAGGCAGAGCCAGCGGCGCCGGTCCCGGCGGAACGCCGGCTGGACCTCGCGGGAAAGCCAGAGCTGATCATCGGTCGCGATGCTGACTGTGACGTGCAGGTCTCGCACCCCGCTGTCTCCAAGCGCCACGCCCGCATCCTCGTCGCTCCTGGCGGCCATGGCCGGGTGTTGGAGGACCTTGGTTCCACGAACGGCACGTTTGTCAACGGAGAAGCCGTACCGGCCGGGGTGCCGCACGCCCTCGTGGCTGGAGATGAGATCCGCATCGGGCCAGTCAAGCTCATATTTTCCGCAGACACGTTGGCCGAACGCGACGACTCACGAGAAGTGGGGCTTGATGCCGTGGGCCTGAACCAAAACATCGGCAAGGGCGTGAACCTGCTCAAGAACCTGTCCTTCTCCATCCGGCCAAACGAGTTCGTGGCCGTGGTGGGGACGAGTGGCGCGGGGAAATCGACGTTGCTCGGGGCGCTCAGCGGGCTCAAGCCTGCTTCTGATGGCGAGGTGCTCATCAACGGTGCGCCGCTGTACGAGAACTTCAACGCGTTTCGCACCACGATCGGTTATGTGCCCCAGGACGACATCCTGCACAAGGAGTTGCCTGTCGCCCGCGCCCTCGAATACGCCGCCGCGCTACGCCTGCCCGACGACACGACGCAGGTCGAGCGCGCCGAGCGCGTGCAGACCGTCCTCAAGACGCTCGGCCTCGAGGAGCGGCGGGAGGTGCCCATCGGCTCGCTCAGCGGCGGCCAACGCAAACGCGTCTCCATCGGCGCGGAGCTTTTGACGGAGCCCGGGCTCTTCTTCCTCGATGAGGCGACGTCCGGGCTGGACCCGGGCATCGAGGGGCAGCTCATGCGCCTGCTGCGGCAGCTCGCAGACGACGGCCATACGATTGTCCTGATCACGCACGCGACCAAGAACGTGATGCTCTGCGACCAGGTCGCCTTCCTCGCGCGTGGCGGCTATCTCGCCTATTATGGCCCCCCGGACAAGGCACTCGAGCACTTCGGCGTCGCAGATTTCGATGGCATCTACGAAAAGCTCGAGTCTGAACTCTCTCCCGAGGAATGGGCGACTCGTTCGAAGAACTCCGAGATCCACGACCAATACGTGACTCAGCGACTGGCCGCTCACGGCATCGAAGAGGGCGCTCCCGCGGTGCCGCGTCCTGCGGTCAGCCTCCCGCCAGTCCGCCACAGTTCGGGGCTCCGTCAGTGGCGCATCCTCTCGCGACGCTACTTCGACATCATCCACCGTGACCGCACGAACTTCCTGCTCCTGTTCATTCTCGCGCCGGCGCTGGGCTCGATGGACTTCATCGCCTGGCACCGCAATGTGCTGGACTACAAGGCCGGTGACTCGGGGCAGGCGCTGTCGATGCTGTTCCTCGCCTCGCTCATCCCGTTTCTCGTTGGGTCGCTTTCGAACGTGCGCGAGATCGTCAAGGAGTCGGCGATCTACATGCGCGAGCGCGCCGTTTCGCTCCAGATCTGGCCGTACCTCTCGTCGAAAATCGTCATCGCGCTCCTATTCGGGCTGTTCCACGCGGCGGCGCTGTTCATCGTCAAGCTGCTCGTCGTCGATTTCCCCGATGCGGGACGCACGCAATTCTTCGAGTTCTACGGCACGCTCGTGTTGGCGGTGATGTCGGGCGTGCTCTGGGCACTCGTCATCTCCGCGCTCACGTCCAAGGAAGAGCAGGCGATGCTGCTGATCATCGCGGTCATCGTTGTGCAGGTGGTGTTCTCGGGCGGGGTCGTCTCGCTCACCAGCCTCGGGCCGGTGGGCACGATTTTCGGCAGCATGACCACCACGAGTTGGGCGTTCAAGGGGCTCGTCGCCTCCGCCGGCATGACCACCCACGGCTGCGCTGGCACGTTCGCGTCCTGCGGCTTACCGGGGTTCGGCAGCTTTACGTCCCCTACGGAACGCACCCTCTCATACCAGTCGACGACCAAGAACTACGGCGACGTCTTCAACGCGAACGTGCTCGAATGCTGGGTCGCGATGGTCCTCATCATCGCCGCCCTCTGCGTCCTGCTCTACTTCCTACAAAAGCGCAAGGACACCCTGTAGGCTGGCACGGTGGGCCTGTGCGCGATGCCCCGTGGTAGTCCTTGCCGATCTCAAATGGTGGTAGATTAGCGCTCTTCGGCTGCTCCAACGGCAGCCCGCTGGAGCTAGCCCGCCCAAGGAGCGCCACGTGCCCAACACCGAAACCGACCAACGCATCGATGCCTTGCTCGCGCAGATGACGCTCGAAGAGAAGATTTCGCTCGCCGCTGGCTCTGATGCCTGGCACACGACGCCCGTGTCGCGCGTGGGCGTCCCCCGCATCAAGGTGACCGATGGCCCGAATGGCGCTCGCGGCTCGAATTTCATCGGCACCACCTCTGCCTGCTTCCCCTGCGGCACGGCCCTCGGCGCCACATGGGACCCGGAACTTGTCCGGCTCGTCGGCGCGGCCATCGGGCGCGAAGCGCGTTCGAAGCAGGCCCGTGTGTTGCTCGCCCCCACCATGAACATCCATCGCCATCCGCTCGCCGGGCGCAACTTCGAATGCCCGTCGGAAGACCCGTTCCTCACGGCTCGCATCGTCGTGGGCTACATCGAAGGCGTGCAGAGTCAGCGCGTGGCGGCGACGGCCAAGCACTTCGTTTGCAACGATTCCGAATTCGAGCGCATGACGATCAGCTCCGAGGTGAGCGAACGCGCGCTGCGCGAGATCTACCTGCCGCCGTTCGAAGCCGCCGTGAAGGAAGCCGGGACCTGGGCCGTGATGTCATCGTACAACCGCATCAACGGCACCCACGCCTGCAACAACGCCGACCTCCTCACAACGATCCTCAAAGATGAGTGGGGCTTCGATGGCCTCGTGATGTCGGACTGGTGGGGCACACGCAGCACTATCCGGGCGGCCAACGCCGGGCTCGACCTCGAAATGCCCGGCCCGGGCCATCACTTCGGCGCGCGCCTGAACGAATCGGTTGCTTCGGGCCAGGTAAGCGGGGCCGTC
>DATNET010000416.1:0-2775 GCA_035606745.1 Tepidiformaceae bacterium | reverse complement strand
CCCCGGCCCGCGGTCAGGCGGCGAGCGACCGGCAGCAGGTGAAAGGGAAAGGGGAAAGCCCCGCCGCCTATCGCAGCCGCGAGCTTAACAAAAGTGTGCGAGCTTTAGCAACCGAGCTAGGACGCGTGCGCCAGCGCCTCGGCGAGCCGTTTCATCAGCCGCGGCGTCGCCCCGGGCACGTACGAGGACGCCAGACGCTCAACGTCCGGCTCGGCGATGAGCTTCGGCTGCCCGCGCTTCTCAGGTTCAGAAACCGTCCGGATCAGACCAGCGCCAACCCACGCCCAGAGCGTCGCAAGGGGCACGCCGTACTTCGTCGACGCCTCACGCATAGACAAGCTGTTCATGGGAGCCATGGTACGAGACGGGCCGCGCATTGGCGAACTCCTGTTCCGATACGACGACAATGTCGCATATTTTCTGGCGACCCCGAGCGGATTCGAACCGCCGATCTCCACCTTGACAGGGTGGCATGTTAGGCCGCTACACCACGGGGCCTCGCCAGTGTTGAATGGTAGCTGCGTGGCGGGCCACGGGCAAGAAATGCCCAGCGTGAGCACTGCAGCTCGAAGGGAACGTAGGCGCGTCCAAACGTAAGCTGGGCGTATGGCACGCCGGCGTCGTCGAATCCACCAGGCTGAAATGGCCCCGCCCGTGGGCGAGACGTTCATCGTCCGGATCGAGTCTCTCGTTTCGGGAGGCGCCGGACTCGCACGACTTGATGATGGCCGCGTCATGTTTGTGCTGTACGCCGCGCCCGGAGAGCTCGTTGAGGCCGAAGTCGAGCGCGCCCACCCCGACTACCTGGAAGCGGTCACGCTGCGCGTGATCGAGCCCTCGCCCGACCGCGTAACGGCTTCCTGCTCCCTCTTTGGTGAATGTGGCGGTTGCCAGCTTCAACATATGTCGTATCCGGCGCAATTGGCCGCGAAAGAGGCGATCGTCCGGGAACAACTTCGGCGCCTCGGCCATCTCGATGACGCCGTAGTGCGGCCCATCGTCGGCGCCGCCAGCCCCTGGGCCTATCGCAACCACCTTCGCTTTTCGACGGGCAAGAAGTGGGGTGACGTTGGGTTCATCAGCCGCCGGGGCAAAGGGCTGCTCAAGGTGGATTCCTGCCCCATCGCCGACCCGTGGGTAAACGATCTGTTGCCTTCGCTCCAGGGCCACGGTCACGGCTTGCACCAGGTGCAGGTGCGCCACAACGCCAGCACCGGCAGCTTCCTCATCAATCCGCGGGTCGACGGGATCGAGATCGCAACCGGGCAGAAGTCGTACGTCGAACAGCTCGGTGGCCGGCGGTTCCAGGTCAGTGGGTCGGCGTTCTTCCAGGTGAACAGCGCGCAGGCCGAAGCGATGGTGCGCCTTGTGAGCGAAGCGCTTCCCGCGAGGGGCAAGCTCCTTGTCGATGCGTTCGCCGGGGTAGGTACGTTCGCGGCGATTTTTGCGGACCGTTTCGACCGTGTGATCGCGATCGAAGAGTCCCACAGTGCGTCGCTCGATGCGGAAGTGAACTTTGCGGGCATCGATAACGTGGAGATGCGGGCGGGAAAAGTTGAACAGGTGTTACCCCTCCTTGAGTCCACGCCAGACGCGATCTTGCTCGACCCGCCGCGGCCGGGCTGTGCGCCCGCCGTGCTTTCGGCCATCTCGGAATTTCGGCCCACTTCCGTCGTCTACGTTTCCTGTAACCCCGCGACTCTCGCAAGGGACCTCCGCGTGTTGGTGGAAGCGGGTTATCTGCTGGAAAGCGTGACGCCGCTCGACATGTTTCCGCAGACGGGACACATCGAATGCGTCGCAAAGCTTGTCCTTGCCGATCCGGGTGCGCCCGGGGAGGGCATCGAAGGAAGCCAGGCAGGATGAAGGTCATCCTCGCGTCCGCTTCGCCTCGCCGTCGCGAGCTGCTTTCCGCACTCGTCACTTCATTCGATGTGGTCCCAGCCGACGTCGATGAAACGCTCGGGCCGGATGCGCGCGAGGATGCCATCAGGCTCGCGGCCAAAAAAGCTCGGGCAGTGGCGGGGCACTTCGCCAGCGCTCTGGTGATTGGGTCGGACACGATCGTCTTCGACGACGAACGGTCGTTCGGCAAGCCAACAGACGCGCGCGATGCAGTGGCAATGCTGGCGCAGCTTCGGGGCCGTAGCCACCGCGTGGTCACGGGTGTCGCAGTCGTGGTCGATGGCGTTGTCGAAGCGGCTGCAAGCGAAACCGTCGTTAGGCTCCACGAGCTCAGTTACGCCTCGATCGTGCGGTACGTCGAAAGCGGCCGGCCACTCGATAAGGCAGGTTCGTACGCGATCCAGGACACTGACGTACCCACGGTGGACGGAATCGATGGCTGCTACTGCTGCGTGATGGGCCTTCCGCTGTGGCGTCTCCAAGGGATGCTCGAGTTGCGTGGGATCCCTTGCCGCCCACCCGGCGCCACCTTCGAACGGTGCCGGGCGTGCCCGGAAAGACACCGCGCTGAAAACCCGTAAGCCTCACAATTCTGTCGCGAGGGCCGAGCGCGGCGACCCGCGCGGCGGAGGAGTAGACTCCGCACAAGCGCCCACGGCTACGTTCGACTGGTAACCGCGTGAGGGGGTAATGACCTATGAGCACCGCGCGATTCAATCCGACTGCGCATTCCGCGTCTGGGCTCGGCAAAATTTCACCCGATGTTGGAGGCCGCCAGATCCGCGTCCTCCTCGTTGATGACCATGCCGTAATCCGCCAGGCGCTGCGCATGTTGCTTGAAAGCAGGCCCGAGCTCTCGGTGGTCGGTGA
>DATNET010000407.1:0-3203 GCA_035606745.1 Tepidiformaceae bacterium | reverse complement strand
TTCGCCGATTCCGTCGACCCCGCCGCCGCGTGCTCGTGGCGTTCCTCTTGTTCGGCGCGGGAGCGGGCACGTGCCTTGCGATGCTTGCGGCGATGGCCATCGTGTTCGTCCAGCTCAGCTGGTCCCACACCGATGCCCTTGGCAATCCGCAGTTCGGGATCAACTACTCCTGCCGCCAGGCCGAATACCTGCTGCTCGAAGACCCCGCCAAGGGCCCGGCGGGGTATGTCGACCGCAGCCGTCCGAATCGCGCCCAGTGGTGCGCCGATACCCTCGGCGCCATCCTCGACGGCACCGGCGCGAAGCACGTCCGCATCTCTGTCGTGTGGTCTGAAGTCGAACCTCAACCGGGCGTGTACAACTTTTCTGTCATCGACGCGGAATTGGCACGCGCCCAACAGTCCGGGGCGAAGGTGTTGCTCGGCATCGGTATCAAAGCTCAGCGCTCGCCGGAGTTCTACATCCCGGATTGGGTGTCGGCGAAAGTCACGCTTGTGCCAGGCGAGGTCATCTCCAGCAACCCGTACCTTGCCAGCCAGGCGCTGGCGATGGTCGCCGCCGTCACCGCCCACGTGGCGGCATCGCCCGCGATTGAGGCGTGGGCGGCGGACAACGAACCCTACGTGCCTTCGGCGCGGACGGAAGATTGGACGTTGAGCCGCCCGTTTGTTCGCGCCGAAGAGGCCGCCATCAAGTCGAACGACCCGGCTCATCGCATCGTCTCGATTAATCATGCCCAACACTTCGTTTTCGACCGTCACTGGGAAGACGCATTAGCGGACAGCGACGCGCTTGGGGTCAGCATTTACCCGTTCCGCAACTACGAAATCCTCGGCCACAACTTCGTCGTGCCCATCCTCGAGATAGGGCCGCTCGCGCCGAACTACGCCGCGCAGGCGCGAGCGGCGCACGCCGCGGGCAAACCGTTCTGGATCACCGAGATGCAGGCCGAGCCGTGGACGGATACGGACCTGCGGCTGATTTCGCCCCAGCACCCGTCGCCGAATCTAACCCCGCAGAAATTCCAACAGAGCATCGATTACGCCCGCCGCACCGGGGCGGACCGCGTGTATCTTTGGGGCGCCGAATGGTGGCTCTACGAACGCGACCACTTCGGCGACTCGCGTTGGTGGGACATGGCGCGCGCTGTCCTTCAGCCGTCCTCGTAGCAGAGGAGAGGAACTTCCTCGGCTGAGAGCGTTCGGGATTACTGTCGGTGCCGGCGCGTGGTGGCGAACCAGCACCGACAGCCCAACGGCAGGACCTACGTCCTGGCGACGCCCGCGAAGTAGCGCTCCAGCGGGTGCTGGTAGAAGTCGGGGTAGCCGCTGGAGATGCGGTCGCGGGACTCCGGCGGCACGGCGGCGTGGTCGATGACGAAGCGGGTGCCTCCCTGCTCGCCGGTGAGCGTGAAGCGGACAATCGAGTACACGCCGGCATCCCAGGGCTCCGGGTGGGCGGCGCTGAATCGCCACGCCTGCACGACGCGCTGTCCGGGGACAAGCTCGACCTGGCGGCCCTCGATGCGCCCGCCAAAGAGGGTGAATGTTTCGCCCTCGCGGGCGGTGAGTTGGGCGGGCATGCCTGTCGCGGCGGCGAACCGCTCGCCGTTGGTCAGCACGTCGTAGACGGCCTGGGGGTCGGCATCGATGATGGCTTCCAGGTGAATGGTCATTGGGTCTCTCCTTCGAATGGCCGGCCGAAATGCCAGCCTTGTCTTATGGACGATTGGAGGTGCCGCAGACGGACACACGAGGCGATGAATCCGTCCGCGTCCCGGGATGCGCTCAGTCAGTCCCAGCGGCTCACCTCGCCACCCGGATAGGGGTTGAAGCCATGGCCTTCGGCCCCGCTTTTGAGGCTGATGAGGTAGGAGGCCCAGCTGGTGGAGCAGCCGTTCATGAACTCGCTCTCATCTCTCCAGCCGCGGTGGCTGAACAGCAGCGTCGTGCCGGTCTCATGCCAGGGTTCGAGAGCGAACGTGATGCGAGTGTCGAGCCAGTCATTCGGGCCTTCGACGCAACGCCAGACGACCCTCTGCGGTGTTCGTTCGAGAAACTCCAAGACTGCAGAGGGGCGGTCGGGGCTGCCCAGGTGGACGGCGATTTGGCCGCCGACGGAATCGTCGCCTGTGACCGGGCAGCCGGTCCACCATTGCTGGACCCCTTCTTTGGTGGCGACAAGTTCCTGTACGCGCTCGGGAGCTGCGTCGATGGAGAGGCGATGGAGGATGTTGGGCATGGTGGTGTTCCTTTCTGTTTTAGGGTTCCGTTCGTTTGACGATTGGAGCGGAGCCAGACGGACACACCAGGCGATGAATCCGTCCGCGTTCCGGGATGCGCTTAGTCAGTCCCAGCGGCTCACTTCTCCGCCCGGGTAAGCGTTGAAGCCGTGGCCTTCGGCCCCGCTTTTGAGGCTCATGAGGTAGGACGCCCAATTCGTGGAGCAGCCGTTCATGAACTCGCTCTCCTCTCTCCAGCCGCGATGGCTGAACAGCAGCGTGGTGCCGCGCTCATGCCAGGGTTCGAGAGCGAACGTGATGCGGGTGTCGAGCCAGTCATTCGGGCCTTCGACGCATCGCCAGACGACCCTCTGCGGCGTTCGTTCGAGCAGCTCGAACACTCCCGACGGGCGTTCCGGGTTGCCGAAGTAGGCGGCTATCTGGCCCCCCACGGAGTCGTCCCCTCCCAGCGGGCGGCCGGTCCACCACTGCTGGACGCCTGCTTTTGTGGCGACAAGTTCCTGGACGCGCTCGGGAGGTGCGTCGATGGAGAGGCGATGCAAAATGTTCGGCATGGTGTGTTCCTTTCTGGTTTAGGTTCCGGTTCTACGACGAACGGAGCGGCGCCAGAGGGACAAGGCAGAGACAATTTCGGCCACGGTGTCCGTCTCCAGCGGTCCTGTTCGTTTAGAAGGAAGACACCATGCCCCAGAAGGAGAAGCCCATGAGATACGCGCTTTTGCCCTACAGCGACGCCGACATCCGCGACCGGACCCCAGCTGAGGAACGCCGCCGCATCAACGCCGGGATTGCCGAGGTTTTGGCGCGACCGAACGTGACCGGTTGGTTCCGCCTCCAAAACGTGGAGTCGGCGACGACGCTGCGGCACGAACACGGCAAGACGCTGCTCACGGACGGCCCGTTTGTCGACAGCAAGGACTTTCTCGGCGGCTTCATTATTGTCGAGGCCGAAAACCTCGAT
>DATNET010000405.1:0-3615 GCA_035606745.1 Tepidiformaceae bacterium | reverse complement strand
CGAGGTGGTCCAGCTCGCGCAAATCCTGGTTGCCTGCTGCTTCGTAGGCGCGAACTTCGTCCTGCACGCGGGAGAGGCGGTCACGTGCATCGTCGGCGAAGCCGCGGCCAGAATCGAGCTTGCCTTCAGCTTCGAACAACGAGGCCCGGGCGTTGGCGTAGCGGCGCCCATAGCCGATGAGTTCCACCAGCACGGCCTTGCGCCGGGCGTCGGCCTGCTCCAGTTCGAGTTCCAGTTCGTTGATGCGCCGGGCAGCGCTGGTGGTATCTGCCTGCATTGCTCCAGCCCGGCGCTGGTCGGCCTCGGCGCCGTCCCGCAACTCCTGGACTTTGCTTCGGACCTGGGAATACTCGCGCTCTGCCGCATCGAGTTCCTTTCGGGCCTTGAGCGCTGAAGCCCTCGCCTCCTCGGCCTCGGCCACGACATCTACACCGCGCTGCCCTTCGTTGGCATCGGAGGACGAGAGCGCCAGCCTCTCCGCCTCGAGTGCTTCGATTTCAAGCAGCACCTCGGCGCCGCGCGCTTCGGCCATGCCGCGGCGCTCGCGGTCGAGGGCGATCGCGTGCTCGGTGCTGCTGAGGCGCTGTTCGATTTCGGCGCTGCGGGTGTCCCGGCGGGAGATCGCCTCCCTTCGCTTGCGGATCTCATCATTGAGCGCACGGAGCTGTTCCCGAAGCTGCGCCACGTGAATCGCGGAGCCGCCGGCCTCGGCGGCGCCCTGGTCGAGTTCGGCACGCGCGCGGATGAGGGAATTGTGCGCTTCGTTCCAGAGGTGGCCGTAGTAGTCGCGCAGCAGTTCGCGGAGTTCCGCCGAAAGCCGCTGGTGCTCGGCAGCGCGTTCGGCCTGGCGGCTCAGTTGCGCGAGCCGGGGCTCGATCTCGCTCACGATCAGCGTGACCTTCTCGATGTTGTCGCGGGTGGCTGCCAGGCGGTCGTGCGCATCCTTGATGCGGGTGCGGAAGCGTTTGACGTCGGCCGCTTCGTCGAGGAAGGAGCGGCGTTCGTCGGGCGACATGCTCAGTACTTCGTCGACAAGTCCCTGGCCCATGATGGAATAGCTGTTCTGCCCGACATCGCCCTTCATCAAGAGGTCCAGGATGTCCCGCAGCCGCACCCTGGAGCCGTTGAGCAGGTATTCGGACTCGCCGCTTCGATAGATGCGGCGGCCTATCTCAATCTCGGCGAAGTCGAGGGGCAACCACCGTTCTTCGTTGTCCAGCGTCATCATGACTTCCGCCATGCCTACCGCCGCACGTCCAGCGGTGCCGGAGAAGATCACGTCTTCCTGCTTTTTCGCCCGGAGGAGACGTGTGCTCTGTTCGCCGAGCACCCAGCGAATCGCGTCGGAGACGTTGCTCTTGCCCGAGCCGTTCGGACCGACGACCGCGGTCACGCCCCGGCCATAATCAAAGGCGGTGCGATTCGCGAAGCTCTTAAAGCCCTGGATGGACAGTTTTTTGAGGTACACGGGCTACACCTCGTCCCCGCCGTGCGGCGTTTCCGAAGTTTCAGGACGCTCCGGGCTTAGCGCGGCAACGGCTTCCTTGGCGGCAGCCTGCTGCGCCTCACGCTTGCTGGGGCCTTCGCCCCGGCCCAGCGCCTGACCCGAGATACGCACTTCGACGGTGAACCGGCGCCCCGCGCCGCCGGTATCTTCTTGCACCGTCACATATTCCGGCGCTTCGTGCCAACGCGCCTGCACGAGGTGCTGAAGATTAGACTTGGCATCGATGCGGGCGCCCTCGCGACGAATCTGTGCCATCTCGGGCGCGAGCACACGCAGGATGAACGAACGTGTCGTCCGGTAGCCGTGGGCGCGGTAGACCGCACCAATGATGGCCTCCATGGCGCCGGCGAGATTTCGTTCGCGCGTCCGCCCGCCAGCCGCCTCTTCGCCACGGCCCATGATGAGTTGCTCGCCGAGGCGGATGCGGCTCGCCACGCCAGCAAGGGTGCTGCCGCGCACGACTTCCGCGCGCATACGGGTCAGATCGCCCTCCCCGGCGTCCGTGTAGAGCCCAAACAGCTCATTGGCGATCACCAGCCCCAACACAGCATCGCCGAGAAATTCGAGGCGCTCATTGGACTGGGCGTCGGCTCCGGATTCGTTCAGGTAGGACGAATGCGTAAGGGCCTGGACGAGGAGGTCGCCAGGTAATGGCTTCACACCGAGCCGCTGCACAAAATCATCGAAGACTGGTGTGGATGCCAGCGGCAACGACTCCCTTCGCCATGGTCGCACGACCGCATGCGGCTCTCTGCCGCGCTGCCGCACAAATTGCTAAAGCGCTATGATCATAGAGAGCCGATTCCGCGCCCGTCAAGGTTGCGATATCCTTGGACTGAGCCCCCTTATGAATAGTGAAGAGACCACCGTCGTGGCGAACTGTGTTGTGTGCGGCGAACCTATCGGCCCACACATGCTGGCCTGGTGCGACGCATGCAGTCAGCCATACCACCTGAATCAACGTAATGACCTCCCTGGGGACGACTGCGGAGAGGTTTGGATCAGTGAAGAGCATCTCGGCTTGCAGTTCGCCTGCAATCTTTGCCTGCATCCCGAGCCCGAAGCCGAACCCGGTGGGCTCGATGATGTGCTTGATGCCGGCGAAGCCGCGGAATTCGTCCGTGTGCCCCGGGATGAGCTTGTTGCCGCCGCGACCGCGGGAAACGTCCGCCATCGCAGGACTGCTGGTGGCACCTATCTGTTTGAACGCGGGGACCTCATCGAATTCCGCCAGGGACGGAGATGAATGGGTTTTGTGTTGAATGTAAAGAACCTCTGGGCGCCCGTAGCGTCCTCGTCTGCGCCGATTGCGGCCGCCTGTTTCACTACCCCGACGCGCGAGTGTGCGAACGCGGGGAAAGCTGTGGTGTCCAGGTGATCGGCTTTCGTGACTTGCTTGGGCGGGACATCGTCCCACTATGCCGGCGCTGCGACATGGCGTTCCGGCTGCGCTTTGGCTTGCCGTCATGAGCACCGCCCGAAAACGTTCCCCGCGCACGCGCAACAAAGTGGCTGGCAGTGCAGTCGCGACCGCAGCGGCAGAATCGGCGACCACGGCGAAGGGCTCATCCGGCCGCTACATTGAGCCAAAGCCGATGCCGGATTGGAAATGGAAAACGTTCCCGGTGTTTTTCGCCCTGGCCATCGGTGGGTTTATCGGCCTCTACATGGGCATCGTCGTCCAGGCCGCGAACAATCCCAAGGTCTCGACGTTCGTCTTCGTTGCCTTCGCACTTCCCCTGGGGTTCGGCTTCTCAAAGCTTTCGACGCGGTGGGTGCTGAGCCGCCGGATCGTGAAGCTGCGCGCGAAATAGCGGCTCGTACGACGATGCGGCGCTACCACCGACGCTAGCCGGCGGCGCTAGCCCGCGGCAGCCGCGGAGAGCGTTGACGCGAGCGCCACGACGAGACCGGCTGCGATCGCTGCCAATGCCAATAACCATGGGTGCCTGGCGAGGTAAGTCATTTCGGGGCGAAGATATCGCCGCCCCATCTGTACGTCAATGTGCCATCACCTTTGCGCTCGACCGACTTCGTGTCCTGTTGACACGAAGTCGATACCGTGGCACGCTCTTGGCATGAGTTAGTGTAGCTTTGACACTAACTCC
>DATNET010000384.1:0-8625 GCA_035606745.1 Tepidiformaceae bacterium | reverse complement strand
ATGGCGATGGTGAAAGCGAAGAGCAGCGTGGTGCCCATGATGACGCCGTAATCACGCACGCTGATTGCGTTAACGAACGCTGTGCCGATGCCCGCGATGGCGAACGTTTGCTCGATGATGAACGAGCCAGTCACGAGCGTTGCAAGGATTGGACCTGCAACCGTGAGGATCGGGATCAGGCTGTTTCGGGCAGCGTGGCGGATAACGACGCGAAGTTCGGTCAGTCCCTTGGCCCGCGCCGTCCGGATATAGTCCTGCCGAAGCACCTCGAGCATCGAAGCGCGGGTAATCCGCGCGATATAGGCGAGCGGGAGCGCCCCGAGTGCGATTGTCGGCAAGACCATCTGGCGATAATTCGTGATGTCCCAGCCGAGCACATCGAACCAGCCAAACTTCACCGCGAAAATCACAATCAAGAAGACGGCCAGGACAAAGTTCGGCACGGCCACGAACCCGGTAGCCACGAAAACCCCAAAGTAATCCATCGGACCGTTTTGGTTGACCGCCGAGAGCGTGCCCAGAATGAGGCCAAATACGATGGCAAACACGAACGCACAGATGCCGAGCTGCATCGTCGTCGGCGCGCCAGCTTTGAGCACCGATGTCACTGAGCGGTCCTGCCGGAACGACTGTCCGAGGTTGCCGTGAGCGAGGTCGGTCAGGAAGTACGCATATTGATGCGCGATCGAACCGTCCAGGTGGTACTTCTGTTCGAGCACCTTCTGCGTCGCCGGCGGCAGCGGCTTTTCACGGTCGAACGGGCCGCCCGGTACCGCGTGCATGAGGAAGAACGTGACAGTGGCGACAGCCCACAACAGGGGGATCATCACGAGAATTCGGCGAATGATGTACCCGGTCACGGCGTTCTATCTTTCTAGGGCGTTGCAAACGGAGCGGGAGACCGGGCCGGCGTTTGCCGGCCCGGTCTCCTCCACTCTGGTGGCGCCTACAGCACCAAATTACGGAGAGACCCACCAGTTCTCAATGTTCCAGTCGCCAGCGATAACGCGGTCCTGCGACGTCTGGTTTTCGGCGGAGCCGTGGAGCTTCGGCGAAATGAGATACCAGTTGCCCTGGTGATAGATCGGGATCACGCCACAAAGCGTGGTCGAGATTTCTTCGTTGATCTGCTTGTACTGGTCAATGCGCGAAGCGTTGTCCAGGTTGGTCTTGGCCTTCGTGAAAAGGCTGTCGATCTTGGGGTCGGAACAGTTGTAGTGGTTCAGCGCCCCACCGGTATCGAAGAGCGAGAGGATCCAGTTCTCCGGGTCCGGATAGTCCTGGTTCCAACCGCCGGGATACAGGTCGAAGCTTTCTTCCTGGAACCGCTTGGAGCGGGTCGGGGAGTCCACGACTTCGATCTTGATGTTGATGCCGAGCGTGTCCTTCCAGGCTTGCTGGAGGAACTGTGCCATAGCGTTGTTGGCCGGGGTGTCGCGGATCAGGAAGTCCAGTTCCGGGATGCCCTTGCCGCCCGGGAAGCCCGCGTCGGCAAGCGTCTGCTTGGCAGCCGTGGGATTGTACCCGACCTGGTTTTCGTACATGTCGTCCGTCTGTCCGAGGACATCGCCGGGGATCCATGATGTCGTAGGCACGTTCGCACCCTTGTACACGACGTCATTGAGGGTCTTGCGGTCGATAGCCTGCGAAAGAGCGAGACGCACCTTCGGATTGTCGAGCGGCGGGTGCTTCATCTGAACTTCGACGGCGATCGTGTTTGCACTCTTGCCGTTGTTGTGAAGCTCCTTGGAGAGCGTCGGGTCCTTCTTGATGACGTCGAGGTTCGCCGTGTTCGCCAGCGCAGCCGAAAGCTCGCCAGTACGGAAAGCGTTGTCGGCCGTTTCGGTGTCGTCGATGAACTTGAGCGTCACTTTATCCAGGTACGCCGGATGCGCGCCCGCGAAGTTGTCGTTGCGGACAAGCACCATGTTGTCCTTCTGGGTGTAGCTCTGGACCTTGAATGGGCCGTCGAAGATCAGCTTGTCCGGTGCTGGCCACTTGTCGGCCGGGCCGGGGACGATCGAGGACGGGACGGGCCACGTCATCCAGAGGGCGAGGGTCGCGCCGAACGTCGCCTGTGGCGCAATCAGCTTGTAGACCACGGTCGTGTCGTCGGTTGCCGAAACGCCCACGGCCTTGAGAAGGTCAGCCTTCTGGGCGTCCGTGGCCGGAGGCTTCGAGGTGTTCGCGTTGTAGTACGCGTCGCAGCCAACGATGTTATAGAGCAGGCCTTCATACTGGCCGGCGTTGTCCGGATTGCATGTCCGTTGGATGGCGAGGACGAAGTCCTTGGCCGTGATCGGTGAGCCGTCAGACCACTTGAGGCCCGACTTCAGCTTGACCGTGTAGGTCATGCCGTCGGACGACACCTGCGGTGGGCCAGAGGCGAGCATCGGCTGGACCTTGTTGTTCACGTCCAGTGTGTAGAGTCCACGCCACACCATGCCCTGCACGCCAATGTCCTGGGCGAAGCTGGAGAAGTGTGGGTCGAATGACTGGAACTCCAGGTATTGAATGGTGACGGAACCGCCCTTGACGGGTTGATCGGCACCGGTGGTGGAGCTGGCAGCGGCCGACGGGCTTCCCGACGTTGCCGTATTTGCGCCAGAGCTCGCGGTTGGGGTCGACTTGCTGCTGCTGCCACCGCAAGCCGCGGCGAAAGCAACGATTGCAAGTACTCCGAGGACGCCAACAAGCGCCCTCCATCTGGACTTGGTCATCGTTTTAGGTTCCCTCCTCTATCGATTACCGAACGGTAAGGTGCGCGCCGAGACCGCTAAAGTCAACAAGTCTTTACAGCGGACGGCTAGGATTCCCCCCTGATAGCGCGTCTCCCTCCCCTTATCGGCATGGAAAGCGGCTTCGCCACAAAATCATGCAATATTTCGACACATCGTATACGTCCGCTCGATAGATGCCTAGTGCGGGCAATGGGTCACAGCCAGCTGCGGGCTGAGCAACGCGCCGACTGTCGCTGTCGCGGTGCATCGCCGGGCCCGGCGGAGGCGGTTTCTTCTCCAGCGGCCCTCGCTTAAGCTTCACGCGGCGCCCGGTGGCTTTTAGCTCGATTCGACTGCGCCGGGGTGGAATATGGCACAGATCCTGGCCATCGTCGGAGTCCTGGGCCGCGACCAAAAAGGCGTGGTCGCTCGCATCAGCACGTACCTGGCCGAACGCGACGTGAATATCGAAGATATCGAACAGCGCGTGGTCCGTGGACAGTTCATGATGGACATGCTGGTCGACATTACCGGGGCGACGACGACCTTCAGCGACCTGGCCGCTGGCCTTTCGACTATCGGTACCGAACTCGGTATGGACATTCGCTTCTCGTTGCGAAGCGAACAGGTGCGCCGGCGCGTCGCCATCCTCGTAACGAAGGAAGCGCACTGCCTCGAGCAACTCATCGCCGATTCGCGCGCGGGACTCGTAAATGGCGAACTTGTCGCTGTTATCGGCAACCACGAAGTCTTGCGGCCGGTGGCCGAAGAGGCTGGCATCCCGTTCTGCTGGGCGCCAAGCGGCGACAAGGCTGCGCACGAAGAATTTCTGCTCGAACAGCTTGCGGCGGCCCGGGCGGATGTCGTGGTGCTCGCGCGCTATATGCAGATACTGACGGCAGCCGTCGTGGCGCCGTACGCCGGCCGGATTATCAACATCCATCCGTCCCTGCTGCCGTACTTTCCCGGTGCGAACCCGTATCGGCGGGCCTGGGAGGATGGCGTCCGCGTGACCGGCTGCACGGCCCACTTCGTCACGGAAGACCTTGACGCCGGCCCGATCATCCTTCAGGACGTGTTCCAGATTGAGGTCGGTCACGATAGCGTCGACGATGTCCGGCGCAAAGGCCGGGCCCTGGAAGGCAAAGTGTTGAGTGGGGCCGTCCAGCTCTATCTCAACGACGAAGTGGTCGTCATCGATGGCAAAGTGGTCTTTCGTCCCGGGATGAAGACGCTCTTGCGTGGGGCAGCCAAGCCCGGGTGACGCCGATAGCTTCAGCGCCGCGCTTCCGCCAGTTTCCAGGCCATGGAGACGCCGGGAAGACGGTCGCGGTAGATATCCACAACATGGTCCGGGCAAACGGCGACGACGATATGCGACCGGCCTCCCGGCACTTCGCCGAAGACTTCTAGCGCCCGGCCGACGAGGGAGCTCAGGCCCGTGTTGAGCCCAACTGTGCTCGCAGTAGCGCGCGATTCGAGGCCAAGGTAGCTGCACACCGCACATTCGTACATTTGGCCCCGTCTCCCCGTCGATGTGACCGCCTCAGCCTAACATCGGCTTCACGGATAATGTTTGTGCGGGAATCAAGAATGCGGGGCGGCTCGCGCGACACAATCCGCGCGATTTCGTCCAGCGGCCAAAGGGCGTCGTCGCTCGCATCTATAGAAGCTATTGGCGCGAGACCGGCCATCGGGCGTAGTATTCGAATTGGCGGCGCCGCGAATATCGTTCGGATCGACGATCGGCCCGACTTGGCCTGGGGGATGAACTCTTGCGTGCTGATACCGATGATGTTGCCTTTCGGCTGCTGCTTTCGTTGGGAGAGCTTTGGGACGGACTGGAGCGCGCGGATATCGATCCAACCGCCCGCGGATTGCATCTGACGCAGGAGTTCCTTGGCGGCTACACCCGCTATTCCGCGGGCCCCGGCTCACACCGGCGGCTCGTCGTCGAATGGAATGAATCGTCGCGCCACCTTCGTGTCCTGCGCTGCCTTGATTGGCCCGGCTTCGAGGCAACGATTTCGGCGACCGTCGCCGCAGTCCGCGTCGAAGCCCGCGCCAAGGGGCTCATCGACGTCGTCGACCGCGCATTCCTCAAAGCTTGCCAGGAACCACTGCCGGCACGGCGGACGGTCCTCCCTCTCGCGATGGCGGAGGCAACCGCTTCGGTCGTCGGCGCGCAACACGTGTAGGCTCCCTGCCCTTTGAGCGGTAGGATGGCCGCATGAGCGTCCCCACTGCGACCGCGCTGCCTGTACGGTCCGGCTTGCTCGCCGGCTTGCATGCCCGGAACTCTGCCGATGGTTGGCTGTCGCGGGACGCCGTGAGCGAAGTCGCGCGAGCGTGTCGCATTCCGGTCGCCGAGGCATGGGAAGCGGCCACCTCCTACCCGCAGTTCGCCTTCGCGCCGCCGACACCTGGGCCGCAAATCTGTATGGGCTTGAGCTGCGTGCTCAATGGCGCAGCGGTCCCGGATGGCGCGGTGGCCACCGGCTGCCAATTCCGTTGTTTTGACGCACCCGCGCCCGGCGCGGACGCCGCGTTCCCAGAGGCGGCTATTCGCGTGGCTGGCCCTCTCCTGGAGGCCGATAGCGACGATTGGCGCGGCTTCGAACAGGCCAGTGCGATGAGCCGCGACGAAGCCCTCGCCGCGGTCGTCGGCTCCGGGCTTCGAGGCCGGGGCGGGGCCTATTTCCCGGTCGGGCGCAAGTGGGAGTCGGCACTCGCGGAGCAGCGGCCGATCGCACTTGTCGTCAACGCCGAGGAGGGCGAACCCGGCGTCTTCAAGGATCGCGCGTTGCTCGGCCGCCGTCCGCGACGCTTCATTGAGGGCCTGGCGATCGCCATGCGTGTGCTCGCCCCTGCACTCACGGTGGTCTTCGTCAACGGCGAGGCACGAGCTGCAAGAGAGTCGCTCGAAGTGATTCTCCCTGGGTGTGATGCCGTCCTGCCCTACTCGCCGACCGTCATAAGCGGCGGCGGCGGTTACGTGCTCGGCGAAGAGACGACTCTTCTGAACGCCATCGAGGGTCGCAAGCCGGTCCCCCGGCTCCGCCCGCCGTATCCGGTGGAGTCGGGCCTGTTTGGTATGCCCACGGTCGTCAACAACGTGGAGACGATCGCAAACCTGTCGGTGCTCTTCCGAAATCCCGAAGCGTTTCGGCCCTCAGGGACCGACGCGGTCTCGGGGACGAAACTGTTGAGCCTCAGCGGGCGTATTCGACGTCCGGGTCTCTACGAAGTGCCGCTAGGAACGCCGCTCAGCGACGTCCTGAACATGGCGGGCGGGCCAATCGTCGGCGACATAACCGCTGCGCTTGTCGGCGGACCTTCCGGCGGATTTTTGCCGCCTACGGAATTCGGTGAGGTGCTGCGGCCCGGGCTGATGCATTCCACCGGCGCGGTGACCGGCTCGGGCGGCATCGTGGTGTTGGATTCGAGCTCAGACATCCGCATGGCTGCGCTGGCGATGGCCGCCTACAACGCCGAGGAGTCCTGCGGAAAGTGCACGCCTTGCCGAGAGGGTAGCCCGAGGCTGCATGCCCTGCTTACTGCACGTTCGCCAGGGCCGCTCGAACCGCTGCTTGAGGTGCTCGGCGCTGCTTCCCTGTGCGGACTCGGACAAATGGCGCCGGGGCCCGTTCGCTCGGCGCTGTTCTTTTGGCCGGAGCTGTTTTCGTGACTTCCGGTAGTACGCTCACGCTCGATGGCGTCGTGGTCCCGGCCGCGGGCTCGGTGTTGGACGTGGTGCTCGCCGCCGGCGTCGAGCTACCCCACCTGTGCAAAGACGACAACCTCCCGGCCATCGGCGCCTGCCGGACGTGCCTGGTCGAGGCCGACGGACGCATCGTTGCAGCCTGCTCCGTAGCCGCCAGCTCTGTCCGCGAGGTCGTTTCCGGTAGCGAGCGAGCGGTGCGGCTCCGTCGCGGTGTCCTCGAGCTGACAGCCGCGATGGTCACTCCCGGAGACACGTCCGGCGGCCCACTGGGCGTCACCTTCCGCGATACGCTCGCGCGTGCCGGGGTCGCAGATAGCCCGCCCGACGCTCCTCAACCACGGTCGCACCTCGACGCGTCGAACTCGTTTTTCACGTTCCGCGAAGACGATTGCATCCTCTGTGGTCGCTGTGTAAGTGCATGCCAGGCTCTTCAACACATCAGCGCAATCGGTATGGCGGGACGTGGCCGCGCGACGCGCGTCACGCCGGGCGCGGATGAGACGTTTCGACAATCGGTCTGCACCTCCTGCGGCTCCTGCGTCGCTGCGTGCCCGACCACCGCCCTGAGTCCGAGGATGGAGGTCCGCTCATGACCAACCGACAGGTGCGTTCGACCTGTCCGTATTGCGGTGTCGGATGCGGGATTGTCCTCAATGTCGACGAGGCTGACCGCATTCGCTGGGTCGATGACGACCCGTCCAACCGCTCGAGCGAAGGCATGTTGTGCGTGAAGGGACGGTTCGGCACGACATTCGCGAACCATCCCGATCGTTTGACGACCCCGCTGATCAAACGGAACGGCGAATTCCAACGTGCGACCTGGGATGAGGCGCTCACGCTTGTCGCCGATCGTCTGCTGGCGCATCGCGGGTTCGTTGGCAGCTTCGCAAGCGCCAAGGCAACGAATGAAGATGCGTTCCTGCAGCAGAAGCTCCTCCGGTTGGTCCTGGGGACGAATAACATCGACCACTGCACGAGGCTGTGTCATTCGCCGACGGTGGAGGCGATGCTGCAACAGCTCGGTAGCGGCGCCACCAGCAATTCGTACGCGGACTACGAAGACGCATCGTGCCTGCTCGTGATCGGCTGTGACCCCGGCTCCAACCACCCCGTCGTCGCTTCGCGCATGCGCCGGGCGATCGATACGCGCGGGACCCGGCTCATTGTGGTGAACCCTCGGCGCATCGATCTCTGCGATCGCGCCACGATCTTTCTCCAGTCGCGGCCGGGCACCGACGTAGCGGTGTTCAACGGCATGGCGCGCGCAATACTCGACGCGGAAATCGAAGACCTCGAATTCATCCGTGCCCGGACGGAAGGCTACGACGCGTGGCTGGCCGTCGTGCGGGAGACCACAGTCCAAGAGTGCGCCGAAATTGCCGGCCTTGACGCAGATGAGCTCCGAGAGGCAGCGCTGATGTTCGCGCGCCCGCCGCGGTTGGAGTGGCAGCCAACCGGCTTCGTCCCCGGGAGCTGCATGATTTGGGGTATGGGCGTGACGCAACACACCAATGGCACCGATAACGCCCACGCGCTCTTGAACCTCGCGTTGCTTGCGGGCCAGGTGGGACGGCCGGGCTGTGGCGTTTCGCCCCTCCGGGGCCAGAACAACGTCCAGGGCTGCGGCGACGCCGGCTGCATCCCGGATTCACTGCCCGGTTACCAGCCCTACAGCGAAGCCGCGATCGGGCCGTTCGAAGCAACGTGGGCCGCGCCGCTCTCCCGCGAGCAAGGTCTGAAGGCAACGGACATGGTCGAGCAGATTGCTTCAGGCGCGATCCGGGCGATGTACGTCGTTGGCGAAAACCCGTTGCTGAGCGAGCCGAACCTTCACCATACTGAAGCCGCCTTCCGTGCCCTGGATTTTCTCGTCGTCCAGGACCTCTTCCTCCACGAGACGGCGGCTCTCGCCGATGTCGTGCTGCCGGCGTGCTCGTTCGCGGAGAAGGATGGGACGTTCACGAACAGCGAGCGCCGCGTGCAGCGTGTCCGCCGCGCGATCGCGCCGGTTGGCGAAAGCCGGCCTGACTGGGAGATCGTCGCCGAGCTTGGTTGTCGCATGGCACCGGCCGTGGGTGTGGACGCCGAGCAGTTCGTTTACACCGACGCATCACAGGTGTTCGACGAAATGGCTGCTTTGACGCCGTTCTTGCGGGGACTGAGTTACGAACGCCTCGAGTC
>DATNET010000379.1:0-2268 GCA_035606745.1 Tepidiformaceae bacterium | reverse complement strand
CAGGTGGTGTTGTAGCCCAGCCGGAAGGTGCCCTCGCCATCGGGCATGGGCAGTTCCTGCATCACGGTCAGCGCAAACCAGCTCTCTGCCTGGAACAGCCTGGGTGCGTCCGGCCCCGAAACGCCGAGCGGTGCGCCGCCGCTCGCGAGTGCGCCGTCATCCGCGACACGGATGCTGGGCAAGAGCGCTGCGTCCAGCCGCAGTTCGAGCTGCGCCGGACGATCGGGTCGAAGCCCGTCTGCACCGGCACCTCTACAGCGTTGTTCGAGGTGAAACAACTCGTCGCGGTCGATGCGGCGATGCACTTCCGGCGTCACCAGGAGTTTGAGCAGACACTCCGTAACGGTGGCGCCTTCGAGCCGATAGGCGATGGCGACCGCTTGCACCGGCAGCGGGCGGCCACCGCCATCGGTGAGTTCGAGCGGAGCGTTAATCGAGACGTACGTGGCAGGTGGGTTCACAGGACGCGATATTACGCCACTGTCTGACCAGGTGACTGCGCCTACCCGGCGAAGGCGATCCGCGGGAGAGACGGCTACGGCGGCCGCGAGTAGAGTCGGCGACAAACGGCGGAGGTTGATCGATGCCATTCGTTGCGGTGCGCGGCCTCAATGTCTATTACGAACGGCAGGGCACCGGCCCGCGGCTGCTCTATATCTCCGGTAGCGGCGGCGACCTGCGGAGCAAGCCGAGTGTGTTTGATGGGCCGCTGGGGGCGGAGTTCGATTTGCTCGCGTATGACCAGCGCGGCCTCGGCCAAACCGGTGGCCCGGCCGGGGATTACACGATGGCCGATTACGCCGAAGACGCGAACGGGCTGCTGGAAGCGCTTGGCTGGGACCGCTGCCTGGTGATCGGCGTGTCTTTTGGGGGGATGGTGGCCCAGGAGTTCGCGCTCAGGCATCCGGAGCGGGTGGAGCGGCTTGTCCTGGCGTGTACGTCGCCGGGCGGCCCGTTGCCGTCATATCCGTTGCACGAGTTCCAGGGACTGGCACCTCGAGAACGGGCAGTTGCGAGTCTATTGGTTTCGGACACGCGGTCCGCGGCACTGCGGGAAGCGGACCCAGAGCGGTTCGAACGAATGATCCAGGACTCGCTGGCGCGTATGGCCGTCGGCGCTGGCGAAGCCGGGCGTGCGGAGGGCTCGGCACGACAGTTGGAGGCGCGGCGGCACCACGATACGTTCGAACGCCTCGGTTCGCTCACGATGCCGGTGTACATCTGCGGGGGCAGGTACGACGGCATCGCCGCGCCAGCGAACCTCGAAGCGATGCAAAAGGAGATCGCTGGTTCGACGATGGAGTTGTTCGAGGGTGGGCACCTATTTTTGCTGCAAGACCGCGCAGCGTGGCCGAAAGTGATCGCCTTCCTCCTGGGTTAGAGGACCGTGCCGAAGAGGTCGTATTCAGCGGCACTATCGATCTGGACGACGATGCGGCTGCCGGGCTCGGCCGTGCCGCGGGCGAACACCATACCGTCCACTTCCGGCGCTTCGCGATAGGTGCGGCCGGCGATAACGGGCATGCCGTCCTCGTCTTCGCCAACACCTTCGACGAGCATCGGAAGATTGCGGCCGACGAACCGCCTGGCCAGCCTGGAGGCGATTTTGCGTTGTTGCCGCATGAAGCGGTCGCGACGTTCGTACTTCAGCTCTTCGACAACCTGGTCTGACATGTCGAACGCACCGGTCCATTGCTGGAGTGAGTAGGTGAAGCAGCCCGCATGGTCGAAGCGGATGGCTTTCGCGAAGTCGAGCAGTTCCTGGAATTCGGCATCCGTCTCGCCCGGGAAGCCGGCGATGAACGAGGTGCGCAAGACGAGGTCGGGCATCGCTGCGCGGAGCTGTTCGACGAAGCGGTAGACCTTTTCGATGTTGCTGGGACGCTTCATGCGGCGGAGGACGGCTTCCGAGCCATGCTGAAGGGGGACATCCAGGTAGTGCAGGACGTTGGGCAACCGCGCCATGGTTTCGATGAGCTTTTCGCTGACGCGGCTCGGGTAGGCGTACATGAGCCGAAGCCACGTATTCTCGCCGACCGCTTCGCTGAGCATCTCAAGGAGGCCCGGGAGGCCGCTCGCTACCGGCAGGCCGAGATCCTCGCCCCAGGCCGTGCTGTCCTGGGCAACGAGCACGAGTTCTTTTGCACCCGCTTCCACAAGCCTCCGGGCTTCCTTCACGAGCAAGCCAGCCGGGGCCGAACGCAGCCCGCCCTTGATCCGTGGGATGACGCAAAACGTGCAGGGCGCATCGCAGCCATCGGAGATTTT
>DATNET010000357.1:0-4023 GCA_035606745.1 Tepidiformaceae bacterium | reverse complement strand
CCGGCAGTCCGCTGTTCCCGCGCCCCCACCATATCGACTTTCGTACGCCGGAATATGCGCAATACGATCAGATCCGCGAACGGAAGTGGGAATCGACGCGCGGCATCGGACACTCATACGGTTTCGCGGCCAACGAGGACCCCGCCAGCATCATCACGCCCGAAGCACTCGTGCATTCCTTCGTCGACGCGGTTTCGAAGAACGGCAACCTGCTCCTGAACATCGGCCCGAGGCCAGATGGGACGGTCGTGCCCGAACATGAGGTGCCGCTGCGAGCGATCGGCGCCTGGCTGGCGCGCTATGGGGAAGCGGTCCGTGGCACGCGCCCGTGGCTTCGCGCCGAAGGCATGGCGGTCGACGCCGCGGGCAGTGGGTTTCCGGTGCGCTTCACCAAAAAAGGCGATCGTGTGTTCGCCATTGTCCTTGGCACACCCGTTGAGGGACCGATGCGCCTCACGGGGCTCGAGGACCAGCCGGTAGGGAGCACTGGCCTGGTAGATAGCCTGTTGGGCGGCACGGCGCTTGGCTTCGAGCGGCAGGGCGAGGCACTTGTGATCGACGTGCCCAGCCTATCCGCTTCGGAAGCGCACGCGTTCGACCTGCGGCCCTGAAGGAGTACGCCCGGCCTCTGGTGATCGCGCATGAGCGGGGCGTGATCGGGAGATGCGCAATGCGCACCTGCCGGGGAATCCGAAACCTCCAGGAACCTGTGCAGGAAGCACGGCACGGCGAGTGGTGGCCGAGATGTCCGGGTGATCGGCTGAGCGCTTGTTCGCCTTTGGGACGCACTTGTCCCGCGCGCATGTGATGTTAGGGGATTGTCACGTAGATGCCGTTGCCAACGGTGCCTCCTAGACGCAACTGAAGTCACTCTGCGACCAGCAATGTTCTGCTTCGTCCCAGTATTCCTCGCAGATGAAATACTCCACAAATGGCCGTGGGATACGCTGTTGGCGATCGCGGTTGTGGGGACAGTCGCGCTCGTACCAATCGCGGTCGCCATTGGGAGTTCGTACCAGCGGAAGCGCACAGAGCAGTTACGCGAAGAATTTGGCCCCGATTATGACATCGCGTTGAACGAGCATGGCGATTGGCGGCTCGCCGAACGGGAACTGATGGAACGGCGCAAAAAGCGCCGCCATTCCACCGGACCGCAGGAGTGAACAATAAATCACGACACCGCCGTCGGCTATGGCTGGCCACTGGTCTCGTCGTGAGTACGTGCACGCTGCTAAGCGGCTGCACGGGCGCATTCGACCCCCAGGCCGAGCAGTCACGCAATATCGCCGGTATCTGGTGGGTGATGCTTTGGATTTCGTGCGCCGTCTTCGCGATTGTTATTGGCCTCACCGGCTATGCGCTGTTTCGCAAACACGAACCGTCGGTGTTCGAAAAAAAACCGCGTTCGGCGTTCACGTTCATCGTGGTAGGCGGGGCTATCGTGCCGCTGCTCATCCTCGGTGCTGTCTTCGGCTACAGCCTCGACGTCATCGGGCAGTCCGGCTCCGATACGCCCAATCAGCTGCTTGTCGTTGTCACTGGCCACCAATTCTGGTACCAGGTCGATTATCCCGCGCAGCACGTGTCGTCGCGCAACGAGATGCACATCCCGGAACACCAGCAGGTCAAGATAGAGCTCAAATCCGACGATGTCATCCACAGCTTTTGGGTGCCACAACTCAACGGCAAGACGGACATCATCCCGGGAATCACGAACGAGCTCTATTTTACCGACCCCAACCCCGGCACCTACATCGGCCATTGCGCCGAATTCTGTGGCATCGGGCACACGACCATGCAAATCAAGGTCGTTGTCCAGTCTGAAGATGCGTTCCAATCCTGGCTGAAGAGCCAGGCGAGCTGAGGGAGGTTCGGGCCGATGACCGCCGCTGCCGATCGATTGACGAGCGTGTGGACGCCGCCGACGTTCTTTTCGTCGCTGTTTGCGAACGTCGACCACAAGCAGATCGGCCTGCGCTACATCGTCACGGCGATGGTGTTCTTTTGCGAAGCGGGCGCCGCTGGCCTTGTCGCCCGCGTGCAGCTCAGCCAGCCCAACATCAACTTCGTTGCCCCGGACCACTACGACGAAGTTTTCACGCTCCACGGCACGGTGGCGATTTTCCTGTTCGCCACACCTATCGTACTCGGTGGCTTTGGCAACTACCTCGTACCGCTCATGCTTGGCACGCGCGACATGGCGTTTCCCAGGCTGAACGCCTTCAGCTACTGGATCTACCTGCTTTCGGGCATGTTCCTCTACTCGAGCTTCTTCTACGGCCACACCCCGAACGACGGCTGGTTCAACTATGTGCCGCTCTCTGGCTCAACCTATTCGCCGGGGCTGAACATCGATTTCTGGGGCCTCGGGATGATCTTCCTCGGCATCTCGACGACCGTCAGCGCGGGGAACTTCATCGTCACCATCTTCCGGTTGCGCGCGCCGGGGATGTCCATCAACCGCATGCCGCTCTTCGTCTGGGGCATCCTTGTGACCTCGTTCGCGGTGCTGTTCGCGCTCCCGCCGCTCTCTCTCGCGGCTGCATTGCTGGAGTTCGATCGGCTTGGCGGCACGCGCTTCTTCGACCCGAACTTCGGCGGCAACGCGCTGCTCTGGCAACACCTCTTCTGGGTCTTCGGCCACCCGGAGGTCTACATCATGTTCCTGCCCGCCGTGGGCATCGTGTCGACCATCATCACGACGTTCTCGCGGACTCGCGTGGTGGGATATCTGATCCTCGTGCTCGCATCGGTCTCGATCGCCTTCATGAGCTTCGGCGTGTGGGTGCACCACATGTTCGCGACGGGCCTGCCGTCTGTCTCGCTGAACTTTTTCGCGGCCGCCGGGATGGCCATCACGATACCGAGTGGCCTCCAGTTCTTCGCGTGGATCGCCACCCTCTGGAAGGGCAACATCCTGTGGAAAACGCCGCTGCTCTTTATCCTTGGCTTCATCGTCATCCTGCTCATTGGCGGGCTGACCGGGGTCATGGTTTCGGTCGTGCCGTTCGACCTCCAGGTTACGGATTCGCAGTTCGTCGTGGCGCACCTGCATTACGTGCTGCTCGGTGGCGTGGTGTTCCCGCTGTTCGCGGCCATGTACTACTGGATACCGAAGATGACCGGGAAGATGCTGGACGAACGGCTCGGACAATGGCACTTCTGGCTCTTCTTCCTCGGCGTCAACCTCTGCTTCTTTCCGATGCACATCACCGGCCTGATGGGCATGCCGCGCCGGGTATACACGTATGAACCGAGCACGGCGCTCGATTGGCTCAACATGCTGGAGACGATCGGCGCGTTCATGCAGCTGGCCGGCGTGCTGGTGTTCTTCGCCAACTTCGCCAAGAGCATGATCCGTGGCGATGAGGCCGGCGATAACCCGTGGAACGCGGGCACGCTTGAGTGGGCGACCCACTCGCCGCCCGAGGAATACAACTTCCGCAAGCTTCCCATCGTGCACAGCCGCGACCCGCTGTGGACAACGACATCGGAAACGGCCCAGCTCGCCGAGCCCCACGATGGGGAGCGCGAGATTTTCCAGACCGACGCACTTACGGGTGAAACAGAGGCTCTGCTGCGCATGCCGGGCGAATCGTACTGGCCGTTCCTCGCCGCGGTCTCGATCGCGTTGCTGTTCGTCGGCATCCTCATCGGGGTACTTGCGCTGACGATTGTCGCAGCGATCGCGGGAATGGCCGTGTTCGGCGCCTGGTTCTGGCCGGAAGCCGAGCCAGCGGGGGCGGTGGCGCCATGACCGAGGAACGCACCGTCGTCGCGCCGCGGTTCGTCACGGGCGCGCACGACCCGGCCACGTGGGGAGTGGCACTCTTCATCACCACCGAAGCGATCCTCTTTTCGCTCCTGTTCGCCTCCTATTGGTACATCCGGTCCGGTGCTGCCCACTGGCCGCCGGTGGGTACGGAACTGCCCAAGCTGCTGATCCCGTTCATCAACACGGCGATCCTCCTTTCGAGCAGCGCCACCATGGTCTGGGCGGAAGGCCGAATAAAGCGCGGCAGC
>DATNET010000351.1:0-6606 GCA_035606745.1 Tepidiformaceae bacterium | reverse complement strand
GCCCTCGGCATCCAGCACGACCGCGCCATCCGAATCGAGCGTGACGGCCACGGCCGTCGCGCCCGTGCGGTCAAGAATCGACGGCGCAAGCCGCCGGATTACTTCTGCACGATCCGTGGCCGTGGACCCAGCGGCGCCGGGCGTGGATGGGACGCTCTCGCCGCACAGCGCCAACGCCTGATAGTTTGGCTTCACGATGCTGGGCCGCAAATTGCGGAACAGCTCGAGCCGCTTTGAATCGATCCCGAGCACGCGCGGCGCCGCGATCTGCTGCCGCGCGACGGCGGACACTACGGCTGGTGAACACACCCCGTAGCCGTAATCAGACAGGACTATGACATCCGCATCATCCCAGTGCGCCGTTATCAGCGCACAGAGCGCGTCATCGGTCTCCTGCGAGACCGGGGATTGTGTACCCTCGTCGATTCGGACGAGCACGTGGCCACCGGCAACAACCCGGCTCTTCGACAGTGTGTGCCGGCTTGAGTCGGTGACGATTGCGGGGCCGACGCGACCTTCGCCGAGGAGCTGTCTAAGCGCCACGGCCTCAACGTCTTCCCCGACCACGCTAATGAGTGTCGCCTTCGCACCGAGTGCGGCTGCGTTCATGGCTGCGTTCGCCGCACCGCCCGCTGCGCAGACCCGGCGCTCAAGATCGATGATGGCGACGGGCGCTTCCTGCGACAACCGTTGGGCCGACCCGCGAAGGTACCGGTCGAGCATCGCATCACCGATGATGAGGACGTTCATCTGGTCAAATGCAGCGACCAGGAGCCCGATGCCTGGCCTCATGCTCGCGCTCCGCTCGCCGTTTCCAAGGCAGCTGCGTCAGCGCAAACTATGAAGCGCGCGGCCTCCGCAAGCCCTCCGGCGATGTGGTCGGGTATGCGTTCGTCGAGCCTCTGCCACTCAGTTTCGTTGCCATTGGCGATCAGGATGGTCCGCATTCCGGCACGGCGCCCGGCTTCAACGTCGTCGAGGATGTCTCCCACCATCCAGCACGCAGCGGGGGCGCAGCCGGCAATCGACGCCGCCTCCAGCAGCAGACCGGGCTCTGGCTTCCGGCAGTCGCAGGCAATGGCAAATTCGGCCCTACACCCAGCGGGGTGATGGGGGCAGTAGCAGAATGCCGAAAGCTCCGCTCCTTCGGCCCGCACGAGCGCCTCAAGGCGCTGGCGCACAACGGCCATGGCTTCCAGCTGAAAATACCCTCTTGCGACGCCGGATTGGTTGGACGCGACCATAAGCGCGTAACCGGCCGCCTGGAGGGTGCGGAGCGCATCTCCGGCCCCTGGCGTGAGCTGCATGAGCGCCGGATCAACGTTGTACGGCACGTCCACAAGCAGCGTTCCATCCTTATCGATGACCACACCGCGCCGGTCGCTCATGGCCATGACGTCTCCTTCATCGGAAGCACCATTAACTCAGGAATGACCACGCCGCCCGGTCGGGTTAGGACGAAACCGATGGCATCCGCGACGCCAGCCGGGTCCTGGAGCGTCGATTCGTCGATATCCGGGAAGCGGTCGAGCAGGAACGGGGTGCGCATACCGCCGCTCACTACCGCGCAAACCTTGATCCCACGCGGCCTTCCCTCGACGTGGAGGGCGTGACTCAGACCCAGCAGCCCCCACTTGCTCGCGTGGTACGCGGCCGCGTTCGCCCAGGCGCGCTTGGCAGCGGTCGAGACGACATTCACGATTTGGCCGCCGTCCGCCTCGCTCATCACCCTGAACGCGAGCCGGGAAAGCATGAATGGTGCCCGAAGATTGACGTCCATAACGAGGTCCCAATCACCAACGCAGAGCTCGTTGACGGGCAACGTGATGTCTGTGCCGGCGTTGTTGATCAGGATATCGAGCCGGCCAAAGGTGCCGACCACGTTCTCCACAAGCTGTTCCACACCTTCATTGGAGCGAAGGTCGACCGTCGCCGCGGTCAGGCCGTCGTAGTCACGCGCCAGTGCCGATGCTGCGTCGCCCCTGACATCCGCGGCCACGACCGAGGCGCCTGCGTTCAGAAGCATGCGACAGGTGGCCGCACCAAGACCCCCCGCCGCCCCTGTTACTAACGCTACGTGTTCCTTCAACGGGAGTGTTTCCCGGCCCATCGTCTGTGTGGCTGTCACGACCCAGCTCCCGCGGCCGCCAGTGAGCCCTCGTTGCTGCAGTTCCCTTCACCGGCCACGCGATTTTCGATGAGCTCGCAGAGGGCGTGAATGATCACCGAGTGAGCCTCCTGAATGTGTTGAGTGTCGCGGGACGGCACGACTAGGCATTCGTCGGCGAGCCCGGCGAGGTCGCCACCATCGCGACCCGTCAGGGCGACGCTGCGTGCGCCGAGGTCCTTCGCTGCACGCATCGCTGCGACGACGTTGGCCGAGCGGCCGCTGGTGCTAATACCGATGACGACGTCGCCGGGAGCCGCCAGTGCCCGGACCTGCCTTGCGAACACATCGTCGAAGCCGAAGTCGTTTGCCCAGGCCGTAAGCACGGCGCTATCCGCGGTAAGCGCGACCACCGGCAGGGCGGCCCTGTCTGCAATCTTGAAGCGCCCGACGAGCTCCGTGGCGAAATGCTGGGCGTCGGCCGCGCTTCCGCCGTTGCCGCAAACGAGCACTTTGCCGCCCGCCGCGAACGTCTCGGCAATCAGAGCCGCGGTAGAGACAATGCGCGGGGCAAGCTCATCCCGGGCGGCGCGAAGGGCGTTCATCGCGTCATCGAAGGAGCCGCGCACCAGCGATGCCTGGAACGCGTCGGCTCGGCGCCTTATCGACGCGCCCTGGATGACGTCGTCGTAGAGAGCGCGCACCTGTGTGGCTACTGAATTCCACGTGAATTCGGCCGCCACGCGGTGCAGACCCGCCTCGCCCATTGCTTCCGCGAGGGCGGGGTTTCGGAGCAGGCAGGCGACCCGCGTCGCCAGCGCGTCAGCGTCCTTTGGAGGTACGAGGTAGCCCGTCTCACGGTCGTTGACCGTGAATTGAATGCCGCCGACCTTCGAACCGACGACCGGGATCTTGCAGGCCATCGCTTCGAGCGGTGTCATCCCGAAGGGCTCATACCACGGCGCCGTGACGAAGACGTTCGCCGCCGAATAGTAGCGGTGCAAGATCTCCCGCGGCTGCGGCCCGCGAAAGTCCACGAATTCGGCAATCTCGAGTTCTTCGGCAATTCCACGAAGCCGGCCGAGTTCTTCGTCGCCGGCCGAATTCGGCTCACCGCCGACCACCAGCAGCCTGGCACGAAGGCCGTGCGCCTTGCGCAAGAGTGCGATGGCGTGAAGCACAGAATCGATGCCTTTTCGTGGCACGATTCGGCCGAGACTAAGGACGACGTCCTCGCCGGGAGGAATGCCGAGCGCCTCGCGTGCTTCGGTACGGTCGATGGGCCGCATTTCAGTGAGGTCCACGCCGCAAGGAATCACCGTGATGCGGCGCGCGTCGGCACCGTAGTGGTAGAGAAGGTCCCGCTCGTCTTCGGGGCATTCGGCGATGATGCCGTCGGCTGCGGCGATCACGCTGTCCTCGATCGAAGCGCGCGCGGCCGGGAAGCGGTCGCTATCGCCCTGGTGCAACTTCCGGACGCGCCCGAGGGCATGGAAGGTCACCACAAAGGGAATGCCGCTTTCTTGCTTTATTCGTTGCGCGACCATGCCCGACATCCAGAAATTTGCGTGAACAATGTCGTATCGGGCGCGGCGCATCAGTGCGATGGTCCGAACGGCGAACTCATCCATGAAGGGCAGGAGTTGTTCCTTTGGGACGGAGCACGGCGGGCCGGCCTCAACGTGGATGACGCGCACGCCCTCACCCATGCACACGATGACGGACTGCTCCGGTGAATCGCGGCGGGTGAATATGTCCACGCGATGGCCCGCCTCTGCGAGATGCCGCGCGAGCTGCCCCACATAAACGTTCTGCCCGCCACCATCGGTGCCGCCGAGAACGGCCAGGGGCGACGCATGCTCGCTAATCATCGCGATTCGGAGGCGCCTCATGACGACGCCACCACGGCCTGGCCCGTCCGCGCGGTGCCAACCAGCGCCCCAGGCTGGCGGTCCATTGCTGCCTCCAGGGCCGCTGACCAATCGCGCTTGAACCGTTCGATGCCAAACCTCTCTTTCGCCACGTTGCGGGCGTTCTCGCCGAGCCGTCGAGCTTCGGCCAGGTCATTCAAGAGGCGCTCTCCGTGCGCAATCAGGCGGCGGGGGTCCGTTTCGATGAATCCCGACTCGCCGTTTCGAATGACGGTGGGCAGTTCGGTGGTGGCGAGCCCGAGCACGGGCATCCCGATCATCATCGCCTCGCAAACGGCAAGGCCGAGGCTCGTCCAGCGCATCGGGTGCAAGAAAAAACGATAACGCGCCGCAAATGAAGGCAGCTCCATCGGCGGCACCTCGCCCAGGCCTCCAGATCGCTCCGACTCCATGCCGACAAGGTCGAGCGGAAGCTCTGTGCGGAGGGTTTCGAAGATGTCCGCGCCCACGCGCCGTCCGCGGTTAGCGAGGCCGTTTACGACGACCAGCCCGCACGGCTCCTCTCCGCTGTACCGTGCCGCGTCCGGTACGATCACACCATGCTCGATCACGGTCGTCGGGACGGTCCCAGAATCCCACATGAGCGCGTTGAAGTGAGTCACATGCACAAGCAACACGGCCGGGTCGTCCATGGGATGGCACGTGTCTACGGGCGAGGTTCGGGGCGGATCGTGCTCTAAATAGAGGCGTGGCAACTCGCGTTGCGCGGCCGAAAGCGTCCTGAACTGATCGACCTCATAGTTCTGGCGCGACTGGAAGATGACGCAGTCCACGTCGAGTTCTGGGACGGCGCTTTCCGTGACTTCGTGGACATTGGGCCCGAACGGGAACGTCCGGCCGCGTCCACCGTATCCGGCTCGGTTGCCCGCCGCCACAGGTATGTAGAACTCGTGATCGCATTGCGACAGGTAGTAAAGGTAGTTCCCGTGGACGTGCCAGGTGAATATCTTCAGCCGCTTCATCGTCGCCTCCCGTCAGGCTGCGGTATATCCGTCGTCCCAACGTAGCCGGACAGTGGCGGCGTTGTGATCGGGCGAAGGACCGAAAGTTCCGCAGGGGAGGCGCAGCACGATTATGCAGCTGCACAATACTTAACGTTTCCCATACGCTCGCCTGAATGGCGCGCTCATCCTGTCAGACGTTACTTGTCATGAGCTCCAACGAGATTCGCAACTGCATAGCGTCGTTGAAGACACGCGGATCCAGGCCGGTCATCGCAGTGATTTTGTCCAGACGGTAGCCCAGAGTATTACGGTGGATAGCGAGGTCCTGCGCTGTAACGTTGCTGCTACAGTTAGCTGCGAAAAAAGCGCGCAGAGTAGAGAGCATGTCTGGTTCGGAAAGGAGCGGCCCGACAAGCCGCGAAGCGAGGCTCTGTTTGGTGCCATCGTCTGGCGCCACAAGGAGCGCCGACAGTCCAAGCTCATCGAGCGAGTGCATCTTTCCTGGCCGTCGCACACGGCCCAATTTGAGTGCTAGCCGGCAGTCCTGGTACGAGGCGTGGAGGCCAGAGAGTCCCGGGTGATAGCGTCCCACGGCAACGTCGACGCGTGTGCCGAACTGTTGCTGCAGCCTCACAAGCATCTCCGATGCCGCCCGCTTGAGTGCCCCGAGGTCGGCCCACGACGAGGCCCCGTCGCCACTTTCAGACCATTGCAAGAGGTCCGCCGTCGTACAAGCTTTGAGGATACCGATGAGGCCACCCTGCAGATGCACGCAAATCGTTTCGTCCGGAAGTCTGAAGAACCAGGCCACCGCCGCAATCACTTCGCGCACCCGTTGAGGATTGGGCGCCATGGCGTTCGACTCACTCCACCGCCCCTGGGCCGCGTCCATCACGTAGGCCGACGCATCGATGAGCAGGACCGACCGCGGACGGTCCAGGTTCAGGCCAAGGAGGTGGCTCAGACGACGCGCCTCCGCGGGCTCAACCGAATCTTCGAGCAGGAGGTCATGGAGCAGGCGGTCCTTCATTTCATCGCTGGTCGAGAGCGACTCGACCATGATGTCGTGCTCGACCACAAGTGCCACCACGGCCTCCGCGAGTTGGGCCGCTATCGGCTGCTCACGAGGATAAATCGCGACATCAATCGAACCGGCCTCGCCACTCCAGGAAACCTTCAGGGGCGGAGCTGCGTCGGCCGCTTCGGTTGGACCTGGCGCTTCGCTCGTCCCGACCACCTGTTCGTCGAGGAGTACGCGCACCTCGGCGTTGAGAATGCGCGCCACTTCTGGGGCAACGCGGCGCGCCGCACGTTCCAACCTCTTCATTCTTCGTCCCGCCTCCGCCGGACTGGGTGGAGTTTGGCCATGCTACCCGAGGGCAGTTGTGAATCCGCTCAAAGGCCATCGCGCGCTCGTTACAGCGGCCTTGCACTGCGAGTGCCAGGCGCGACTTTCAGTCGCGTTCGAGGGCACGAAGCTGCCGTTCAAGCCGTGCCGGGACCTGCCTGCGGCGGGAGAGGACCCACGGCAGCCCTCGCAACGCGCCGGCCAACGCCCGGCAAGCGACCCAGTCATGGGTAGCGGCTCGGCCGGCGCGAAGCGTGCTGGCCAACGCCGTTGTGG
>DATNET010000320.1:0-4892 GCA_035606745.1 Tepidiformaceae bacterium | reverse complement strand
TCTGCGCCTTCGAGCCGACGCTGGCATACAGCGTCGGGACGGATACGTCGGCACTTCGCGCGATGTCGGCAAGCGACGTAGCGGCGTATCCCTGCTCCGCAAACAATTGTCGCGCCGCCATCAGGATGGCACGGCGCGTCTCGGCGGCTTGCTTTTGTCGCCGAGGGGACTCATAGGGTCTTGATTCGGCCAACGCTTGTACCTAGACTTATCGAATATTGCTAGAGTGGTTCATTATAAGTGCTAGCAAGTGAAAGGAGATCCACCGTGGCGAGCATCACATCCAAAGCCGGCATCGGCCGCAGCACTCACATGGTCAGCGTAACGCGAAACAGCTTTCCCGGCCCCTGGGTTGAGGGCATCTGTATGATCCTCGCGCCCATCCTGGGTGTGGCCGGCCTCGCACTTTCGTTGGGCGTGTACAAGTTCAAGGGCGCCGGCATGATGACCGCCATGGCGGACAATCACATCCGCGGCGGGCTCGCGATCAATCTCTCGGTCGCTTCGATGATGCTGCTGTTGATCGCCGTCATTGCCCTCGCCCATCGCATTACGGCAGTGAAGCCCGGATGGGGCCGCTGGGGTGGAATTGTCACCATCGTCGGCCTGATGGGGCCCATCTTCTTCGGAGGTATTTTCTTTGGGAGCTACACGATTACGGCGTATCCGGCCGCCGGCGCCTACCTCATCGACCACGCAAACGTCATCCCCTCCAACATCGTGAACGTGTCCGCGCCCTGCATCGTGGTCGGTTGGATTCTGCTGGGGATCGGCGCGTACAAGGCCGGCATCCTCGGCAAGGCGCGCGCCATTTGTCTCGGCCTCGGGTGTCTGCTCGCGCCAGGGTTGGCGGCGGCGATTGTCCCGCTCGGGATCGCAGCCGCGGTCCTGATTGGCATTGCACTCGTGCCACTGGGACTGGAAATTATCCGGGCCGCCCGAGATCCGGGCGGGGAACCAGCCTCCGCCGGCGCGACGCCGTACCTTGCGAGCTGACCCCTCTTGCCATGCGCTGTCCGTCAGGGCGAGAAACCCGCGCGTCAGTCGCCTACCCCCGCTCACCCGCCGAGCCGAAAAAGATCGCCGCGACGTCCCGGTGCAGGTCGAGGTCGAGCGTTTTGAGGCCGGCTGCCACCGCTTCGAGCGGCACGCGCACGATCCGGCCGCCCTGCAGCGCCACCATCTGCCCAAATGCGCCATCGTGCACAGCATCGATCGCGGCGATGCCGAAACGGGTCGCGAGCACGCGGTCGAAGGCAGTCGGTGTGCCGCCGCGCTGGATGTGCCCGAGGATCGTCACGCGCGTTTCGAAGCCGGTCTGGAGCTCGATCGCAGCCGCGACCGCCACGCCGATCCCGCCCATGCGCGGGTGGCCGAACTGGTCCACCTCGTCCGGCGAGATCTCGTACAGGCTCGCCCCCTGTGGCCGGGCGCCTTCGGCCACGACGACAATCGAAGCCGTGCTGCCCTGGGCGTGGCGCTGGCGCAGCCGCTCGCAGACCGCGTCGATGTCGAACTCTTCTTCGGGGATGAGGATCTCGGCGGCGCCCCCCGCGATGCCCGCGTACGTGGCGATCCAGCCCGTGTGGCGCCCCATCACTTCTACCACCATCACGCGGTGGTGTGATTCGGCAGTCGTGTGCAGCCGGTCGATAGCGTCCGTCGCGACCTGCACCGCCGTGTGAAAGCCGAACGTGACCTCTGTCGCCGGGAGGTCGTTGTCGATGGTCTTTGGTACGCCGACGGCAGGGATGCCCTCTTCGCTGAGGCGGTTCGCGACGCCCAGCGTATCTTCGCCGCCAATCGCGATGAGCGCGTCGACGCGCTGCCGCTCGAGCGTGCCGCGAAGACGGGCGACATCGCCTTCGACCCGGTACGGGTTGGTGCGAGAGGTGCCGAGCACAGTGCCACCGCGCGACAGGATGCCGCGGCAGCTCGAAATCGAAAGGGGCATGGTGTTGTCTTCGATGACCCCCTGCCAGCCGTCGCGGAACCCCAGGAGTTCATCGCCGTAGTGGCCTTCCCCTTTGCGCACGATGGCGCGGATGACCGCGTTGAGGCCGGGGCAATCGCCACCGCCGGTAAGCACGCCAATGCGCATCTCTCTACCTCCGCGATGGGCCAGGCTGAGACGCCACGTCCCCTTGCCCGAGTCTAGCACCGTGGGCATGACGAAACGGTTGCAGTCGTTGCCCCGCCGCCTGCCCGCCTCCCGTGCATCCTTCTTGGGCCGGGCGGCGTACTATCCCCGTCGCACTGCGGCGTACTTTTACCCGGGAGTCTCTCGTGAAAGCACTGTTCCTCGTGATCGCCCTCGCGCTGACCGGAGGCCTGCTCGCTGCCGCCTGCGGAGGCGACAACACCTCCTCGACGCCGACGGCAGCATCACAATCGTCCGCCACCACCGGTTCGCCATCGAGCGCTGCACCCGCGGCTGTGGCCATCGCCCAGACATCGCTAGGCCAGGTGGTCACCGATACGACCGGGTTCACGCTCTACGAATTCGACAAGGACACGGCAGGGAACGGCAAGAGCGCTTGCACCGCGAGCTGTGCCACCACCTGGCCGCCTGCCACGACAACGAGTGCCTCGCCCGGCAAACCGTCGGGCCTTGCGGGCGCGCTCACAACCATCACCCGCGACGACGGCACGAAGCAGCTGACGCTGGATGGCCACCCGCTCTACCGCTTCGCCAAAGATACGGCTGCGGGCCAGACGAACGGCGATGGCGTGGGCGGCATCTGGCACGCCGCGAAGGCGTCGGGAGCCGCGTCGGCGGCCTCGCCAACCGCGGCAGCCAGCGGCGGGGGTGGCTACTAGCCGATCGCTCCGGGCAGGAAACGCCAGAAAGCCGGGCCGCACTCCAAGGTGCTGCCCGGCTTCTTTTAGGATTGGCGCGCCCCGGAACGGCTAGGCGCGTACTCCGGTGAGCTTCGCCAGCTTGACCGTGTTGAAGAGCGCAAGCCCGGCGTACCACTTCACGCGGATCCGGGACGCGTCCTTCGTTTCGAGGCTGCCGACGCGTTCGACCGTGAGGCCGCCCGGCGCCGTGAGGCCCGTCAATGCGCCTTCGCCAAATTGCATGGCGTAGACAGTGCTGCAGTCGGCGCTCGTCCCCACCGTGTCGGCATCGCTGATGTAATCGTTGAGCCCGATGGGGATGCCGTCGTAGTACTGGAGCATGTTGCCGAACTGGTCGCGGTCGGCTTCGAGGAAACTGCCGCTGGTGCGCGCGAGGATGTTGAGGCTGCGGCGGCTGCGGCGGCTCATCAGCAGCAAGTCCGGCTTCCCGCCACGTACCGTGTCCACCAGCTCGTCCAGTTTGTCCAGCGTGAGGCTGGCGCCGTTCGTGCCCATGCTCACAGCCTGCCCTGCGCTGGCCAGCTTACCCACGCCATCGAAGCTGTCGGTGTTGGTGCTGCTATCCCCGTTCACGAAGGTGTCATCGAAGAGTGACTGCACTGCGCGGGCCTTCAGTTGGACGACGGCCGCCTCAAGGTCCTGGATGTTCGAACGCGTGGACTTGAGAAAGTTATCGATATCGGCGTCGCCGCCAAGGATCTTCAGTGCCGCCGTGATCTGGGTGAACGTCGGCGTGTCTTCGTCCCAGCTATCGCCGACATCGTAGAACGCGGCGCTGGGTGCGGTGCCTTCGCGGTTGTATGTCAGGCCGTTGCCCACGATTTCGATGAACGGCAGCCGTTGAAGGATGGGGCTTTCCTGCGCAATCGTTTCGATGACGCCCGAAAGCAGGGTGTCGTTGCTGAGCTTGCTTGCCTCAGCCAAAGTCAGGGCCATGTCAGGGAACCTCCTCGGGGTGGTTAGTCCCGAGGAATCGTTAGCGACGCGAACCTGAACTCCGAGCGCCGGGTGTCACAAGATCCGCTCAACGAACCCCGGTAGCTCCTAAACAATTTTCGCAAGGACGGCGGCCGGCCGCTCAAGCTTCGGCCGGGACCCAATTGCGGCCAAAAACGCGCGCGACGCTGACGGCCGCGATGATCGATGCGGTAGCTGCGTAAATCAAGAGCGCCACCGGGGCGGCGCTATCGCTGCCGGCCGTGAGGCCGTGGACCAGCGAGAGGACGTAGCACGGGAAACTGATGTAGTGGATGTTGCGCCAGGTGCTCCAGCGCGTGAAGCCCGCCAGGGCAGTGCTCGTCAGCACGGTGACGAGCATCCATTGCGCGAGTGTCCCGGCACCGACCTGCAGCGGCCGGTACGTGCTCGTGAACGGTACAAGCGCGTCCAGCACGGAGAAGCGCACCACCGGGTCCAGCACTATCGCGAGGACATGGGCAAAAACGAACGACAGGGCGAGCACGGAGGTGATGCGGTGCGATTCGACCAGCACGTTGTTGGACGTGCCTGCCGGACGCCAGCGCATCTGCAGGGCGATGCCGGTGACCGTCGAAAGCCAGAGCAGCAGATACGCGACGAAGCCTGCAGCCCGCGAGGCGTCCCACGTGGCTGTGCCGGTTTCGGCGTCCTGGGTGAGGCGGGCAACGACGATGACGAAGGCCATGGCTGCGGCGAGCAAGGTGCTCGCCTTCCAGCTCATCTCAGGAGCCCCGCGATGTGCGGGCCCGTGGAGTGGGCGTGGTTAGCGGCGCGTGGTCCGGGGCGGTAGCTGTGGCCGTCCCCGCGACGGCGCCGGACGCCGCGGGTGCGCCGTGGCTTGCGGCAAAGCCAAACCAGGCAACGAGGAACGAACCGCCCGCAAGGAAGCTGATGACAGCCTTCATATGGTTATGCCGCTCGTTGCCGAAGCCCCGGCGCGTACCGGTCATCGTGTTCCCCTATCAGGCAATGGCGTAGGTGGGCCCTGCGATGTTAGCGTAGTTTCAATTCGGGCTAGAGTTTGCCGCCCGTCGATGGTGCATTGGCACGTC
>DATNET010000265.1:0-5435 GCA_035606745.1 Tepidiformaceae bacterium | reverse complement strand
GCATCGAAGTTGGACTGACACCGTCCGGCGACCCATTCTTTCCCGGCTCGGCCGGCTACCTCGATTGCGAGGTCCTCGCAGACCTGGACCTCGGTGACTCCACCCTCTTCATCGCTGGCATCCGCGGCGACCACGACCTCGGGGACAGCGAGCCCGTCACCTGGGCGCGCGCACGTTCACTGCTGCCCCACGATGTGCTCGATCGCTACGGTGCGAAATTCGCATCCGATGTGAAATGGTCGGCCGAACGCGCGCTCTGGCTGCCCGATACGGGCACGAGGCGCACCTCCCGGTAAGGAGTGGCGCCCCTCTAACGCCGAGCCCTGGCTACCGCAAGCCCCGCTGCGCCGGCGCCAACAAGTGCTGCCAGCAGGTTGCGGTGCTCTTCGACCCAGAGCGCGTTGCTACGGGCGTGTGCCCGGTTATCGAACGCGCCATGTGCACCGCGGTCATCCTGGATTGGCTGGTACAGGTCGTCGGGGGTGCCCGGGTCGCGCGGCTCCGGCTGCTGTTGGCTCTTGTAGCCGGTACGCCCGAGATAGTGGTCGAGTACCCCAGGGATGAACTTTTGACCCCAGACTGCCGCCATGGTCATGCCGCCCACGGCCAGCTCCCGGCGGTTATGCGTGGACGCCCAGACGATCGCTTCCGCCGCTACCTCTGGCTGGTAGATGGGCGGTACAGGCTGTGCCTTATGTGGCAGGCGGCTGCGCACCCAGCCGAATTGAGGTGTATTCAGCGCCGGCATGTCGACCACCGCGACCCGTACCTTGCTGTGCTGCTGGATCAATTCGCAGCGCAGCGAGTCGGTGAAACCGATGATTGCGTGTTTCGAACCGCAATACGCCGATTGCAGTGGGATGCTGCGATGGCCAAGCGCCGAGTCGACCTGGATGATTACTCCCTCATTTCGTGGCCGCATGCGCTTGAGTGCGCTCATCGTCCCGTACACGTAGCCGAGGTAGTTGACTTCCGTGACTCGCTTAAACTCGTCGGGGTGGATCTCTTCAAACGGTGCGAAGATCGATGTCATCGCGTTGTTCACCCACACGTCGATCGGTCCAAGTGCGTTCTCGATCGTTTCGGCGGCGTGCTCGACCGCCTCGGCATCCGCGACGTCCGTAGGCACGGCGATCGCCGTCCCACCCGCGCCTTCTACTTCGGCGCGAGCCGCCTCAAGCCCTTCGGATCCGCGCGCAATCAACCCAACGTTCGCCCCACGCGCGGCGAACGCCCGGACGGTCGCTCGACCCACACCAGCACTGGCGCCCGTGACTACGACGACTGGATGATCCTTCACTGGGTACTCCTTTCGATAATGGGACAGTCCGCTCCACGCTGGGTGCGCGCACGCTAACCATCGCCCGCGCCCGTTGAGACGGTGATTTGGCGCTTGACGAGCCGTTCCGCCAGGCGCGACGAGAGGGCCATGATCGTGAGCGCCGGGTTGGCGCTGCCCTGTGTTGGACAGACACTGCCGTCGCTCACGAACAGGTTTGGCACTCCCCACACGCGGTGGTCGCGGTCGACCATGCTGTTTTCTGGCGACGTGCCCATGCGGCAGCCGCCGATCAGATGGGCGTAACGGTCGATGCTGAGGATGTCCTGCGCACCGGCATACTGCCAGATCGCCTTCATGATCTTTGCCGCATACGCGATGTTGGCGCGGTCGTTCTCACAGAGGGAGTAATCGAACCGCGCGATCGGCATGCCGTAGCAATCGCGCTCGTCTGCGAGCGTGATGCGGTTGTCCGCCTGGGGCAGCAGTTCGCACAGCGCACCGAGGATGCTCCAGTGGTTGTAATCGCGCATGTACTCGCGCAGTGCGTGGCCCCAGTGGCCGTCTGCCAGCACGTGCTCCGCCCAACCAATGGGCAACGGCCCGACTGATTGCACGCTGAAACCTCGCTTGAAACCTCTGCGGTCGTCGGTCTCGTAGAACTGCTCGGAAGACGCCTCTGGTGGCGGTGCTTTGTACATGTGCATTCGCTCGGGGAAGCGGCCGGCGATCTGCGGCGCTCCCTGGACCATCACATAACGGCCCAACTGGTCGTTATGGTTGCCAATACCGTCCGGGAACTCGGCGCTTGTGGAGTTCAACAGCAGCCGCGGTGTCTCGATCGAATAACACGAAACCGTGATCGCCGCACAGCGCTGAAAGTGCTCCTCGCCTCCGCGCATGTACCGGACTCCGCTGCAACGCCCGTCCGGCCCGAGTTCGATGCGCGTGACCATGCAGTTGGCCCGGATCTCAGCGCCGTGTTCTATCGCATCGGGGATATGCGTGACCAGCGGACTGCCTTTCGCGTTCACTTTGCAGCCCTGGAGGCAAAACCCTCGATAGATGCAGTGCGGCCGGTTGCCGAACGTGCCGTTTGTAATCCCCACCGGCCCGACTCGCATTTCGAGACCAAAGCGGCGCGCACCATCGATCGCCCGAGACGCCGCGCCACTCACCGGATGCGCTGCGAATGGGTATTTGTGGGGATAACCCCACGGCCAGTCCTGTCCCGAAACCGGTAACTCCGCTTCGACTAGTTCGTAGTGCGGCCGGATATCTTCGTACGAGATCGGCCAGTCGGCACCCACGCCATCACGGCTGTACGTTTCGAAGTCCGATGGGTGAAAGCGGGGCGTGTATCCGGCGTAGTGGATCATCGACCCGCCCACGCCGCGTCCAGAGTTGTTCTTCCCCAGTTCGATCGGGTCTGTTCCGCCGATGATCCGCTTTTGGTTCCAGTACAGCGGCTGCGCCCCCGCTTCATCGCTGACCCAGTCCTTATCCGGGTCCCAGAACGGTCCACATTCGAGCACAACGACGTGCCAGCCGGCTCGCGCCAGTCGCTGAGCGAGCACGCCGCCCCCAGCGCCCGCCCCAATGATGAGCATGTCGACGTTGTCTTCGTCGCGGAAGTGCTGCATCGTCGCGAGCCCCGGCAGTGCACGGTGGTGAACGTCGAGCAGGAAACGCGAGTCGTTGTCCTTGGGTCCGACCGCGCCCTTCAGCGCATAACGCAACGACCGCGCCCTCTCGCCCACCGAAAGCTTGGCGCAGGTGGTCGTTGCCACCTCGGCGGCGGCGTCGGCCTCGGCGCGAAGTCGGTCGAGATCCTCAGCACCCGCGGCGTCAGCGACAGCGGCCACCGACGTGGAGCTTGCACCGGGATTTCGCGCCTCAAGGTATACCGGGTCGACGTCATCGGCTTCGTCGCCCTGCCAGGACTCTTTCTGTCCGGCCCCCAGGCGCATATACCCACGGGGATACGCAGGCCCCCCGAAGCCGATCTCGTTCCATGCCCATGGATGGCTGTAAAACGCCCACAGTATCGAACGCATCACGACGTTCCAGGCGCGTTGCCCGGACAACCCGTCCCAAATGCCACCGCGCAAGCCGCCGCGCGAAAACACCTCACAAATCGTCCCGCGCACCTCCTCGGAGCACGCTATGAACGATTCAAATCCACGCGACTGTGCCTCCTGGTCGAGGCCGCGTGCCACCCTCCGCCACGTCTCGCGGTCGTCCGGCATGTCGGCATACTGGTAGCCATCAAGGCCCGCCGAGTCTGCCCCGCTGAGGCGCGCGTCGATGAAGTTCATCACCGGTATGCGCGGCTCCCGGTCCTGAGCGAGGACGACGTCGCAAAATGCAGTTAAGGTGGCCGCTTCAGCTGCTCCAAAGAACGTCAGTGCGGGCGGGTTGTCCACTCGGCCCAGGACGACGTCCCTCGTGACCGTGTCCCACTTGTCTGCTTGCTCAAGCACGTTGTAGTCGGGGTAGCGACCGTGCATCTGAGGCGTGATTCCCCGGCGCTGCCGGGGCAACCCGTTGGGATCTGGCGCGCGACCGTCCTCACGCGAGTGCGGTAAATGCCGGGCGTCGCGAAAGCTGTAAGCCATCGCTACTTCTCCCGCCGCAGTAGCGCTGCCAGTATGCCCATGCCGCCCACCATCGCGAAGAGCGCCGGAGCCATCGGCGGCGGCCCCATCGTGATGTTGTACCAGGCGTACTTCAGGCCGCCAGGCTTTCGCACGATCCCCCGCGCGTGGAAGAACAGGCCGATCGCGCCAACGGCTGCGTAGCCACCGGCTGCCGCGGGCAAGAACGTCTTCGCCGCCGCACGAGAAAATACCGCTGCTACCGAAGCTGCAAGGAGCGGCGGCGTAGCGACCACCGGTGTCCACATGAACTTGTTGCCGAACGACCCTTTGTAGTGTTCGTAATAGACCTCTGCGCACACCATCAGCGCACCGAACGCGGTGATCGCCGATAACATTCGTTCGAAGCGACCGCGCTCGATGTTCTCTACCAGCCGGTCAATCAAATGTTCTTCACGTGCCTGCGTGCCTACGAGCCTCATCGCTTCCGCTGCTCCTTCGTTTGTTGGGTGGCTACAGCGCAAAGCGCTTCGCGTCGTCGCGTTTGAATGACAGACCAAGTCCTGGGCGCGAACGGTCCGGCCGGAGCTTCCCGTTGCACGGCAGAAGCGCTCCCCCGAAAAGCATCTGTTCGATGCGCACGTGGTCGTGGAAATACTCGATGTGCCGCACCGGCGCACACGCACACGCCACCGCCGCGTGAAGCGACGGGGCGCAGTGCGCCGAGAGTGGCACATGGAACGCCTCACAGAGCGCCGCAGCCCGGAGGAACCCGGTTAACCCTGCGCAGCGCGAAGCGTCAGCCTGCAGCACGTCCACGGCGCCCGCCTCGAGCATGCGCCGGAAGTAGCCCGCATCGTAGCCGTACTCCCCGGCTGCGATATCCGTTCCCGCCGGTGCCCGGTCTCGAATCAGCCGAAGGCCGCAAAGGTCGTCGCTGGAAACCGGCTCCTCGAACCACCGGACGCCTAGCTCGGCGAACGCCGACGAGAACATCAGCGCCTGTTTTCGCGAATACGCCCCATTGGCGTCGACGAACAGCTCCGTGGCGTCGCCGATAGCTTCCCGCGCCGCCTGCACCCGCGCGACATCACGGTCGGGTTGGCGCCCAATCTTCATCTTGACGCGCGGAATGCCGTCAGCGACCCAGCCGCCGAGTTGTCGCCGTAGTGTTGCGTCGTCGTATGAGGTGAATCCCCCGCTGCCGTAGACATCGATCTCGTCTCGCGCTGCGCCGAACAGCGAAAGGAGCGAAACATCCAGCAGCTTTGCCTTGAGATCCCAGAGCGCGATGTTGACGCCCGCCACCGCCATAGAGGCGATGCCCGGCCGGCCGAGGTTCCGAATCGCATGCACCATGGCCTGCCACGCGCCCTCTACGTCGAGTGCCTCGCGGCCGCGAACCACCTCCAAGAGCGTGTCGTGAATGAGCGTTGCGGTCGCCATATCGGCGTAGGTAAACCCAAGCCCATGGCAGCCCCCTGCATCGACCCCCACAACCACGAGGGTTGTGGAATCCCAGGCGAGGGTCCCGTCCGATTCCGGTTGGTCGGTTGGGA
>DATNET010000293.1:0-4173 GCA_035606745.1 Tepidiformaceae bacterium | reverse complement strand
GCTGAGTTCGCGCATGTACTCAGCAAGCTCACGCGGGTCGTCCCGCCACGTGAAGTACGTGTAGGACTGTCTGAATCCAGCTTTGGCCAGGCGACGCATGACCGCCAGCCGCGTGAACGCTTCCGCCAAGAAGACCACATCCGGGTGCGCCTCGCGGACGCTCGCAATGAGCCAATCCCAGAATGGGAATGGCTTGGTGTGCGGGTTGTCCACTCGGAACAGCTTGATGCCGTGGCCAATCCAGAACAGGAAGACGTCGCGGAGTGCCGCCCACAGTGCTCGCCAGTCCTCCGACTCGAAATCCAGCGGCACGATGTCCTGGTACACCTTCGGCGGATTTTCCGCGTAGGCGATCGAGCCATCGGCGCGGTGACGAAACCACGAGGGGTGTTCCCGCACCCACGGATGGTCGGGCGAGCACTGGAACGCAATGTCGAGCGCCACCTCCAGGCCGTGGCCGCCCGCCGTCTCAACGAAGTGACCGAAGTCTTCGAACGTGCCCAGCCCGGGCTCGATGGCCGTGTGCCCACCATCGCGAGAGCCAATCGCCCACGGGCTGCCCGGGTCACCCGGCGCGGCATCAAGCCCGTTGTTCGGCCCCTTGCGATGGCTGACGCCAATCGGGTGAATCGGGGGAAGGTACAGCACGTCGAACCCCATCGAGGCAACGTACGGCAGCCGTTCCTCTGCCGCGCGGAAGCTGCCGTTGCCGACCGAGCGGGGGAACAGTTCATACCATGCCCCGCTACCCGCTCGCTCGCGGTCGACATCGATGGCGAAACTCTGCGTTGAGACCAGCGACCGCCGCTCCTGCGCTCCGCGCATAAGCGGCGCTGCCTCTTCAGCAATCGCAAGCGCACGAAGTGGTTCGGCATCGGTGAGCTCTCGTGCCGCGTGTAACAAAGCATCTTGGCTAGAGCCGTTTGCCGCCGCCGCGCGCATGAGTTCGGCGCCTTCGAGGAGGTCCAGAGGAGCGACGCTGCCCGCTCCGGCGCGCTTCCCCAGCGCCTCCAGCCATGACCCGTACGAATCTATCCATCCCTGCACCACGAACGAGTGCCGGCCCGGCTTTTCCAGCCGGATCGTGGCCTCCCATCGGTCGTTCCACAAAAAGCGCATCGGCATGGCCGTTGGCTCGCCAGCCCCGGGCGTGGTGTAAAGCAAATCAGCGGCAAGCGCGTCGTGCCCGTCCGTGAAAATGTTCGCGCTGATGAGCACTTCGTCGCCCACCAAACGCTTCAATGGGAAGCGCCCGCCATCGACGATCGGCTCGACTGATTCAATGGCGACTCTTGGAGGCGCGGTTGCCGGGCAAGACGGCGCTGGGCCGTCGCCTGGATCGCTCACTCTCCAGCCTTTTCGCCGGCTTCCGCCTCGCACAGGGCACACGGCTTCGGCACGACGCGTTTACTGGCAACATCAACGAACCAGATGCGGCTATGATGGCATTCCGGCCGCACCGTCTCTGTACGTCTCACGTCCGGCGCCCGTGACGTCGCGTCCGCCGTCCGCGACGCTGGCTTCACAACGCTATGGAGTGCCGACGAGGACCGGGCGCTCACTTCTTCATCCTCGCAGTGCCACCGCCGTCACGGTTTGCCTGGGCATCCTCTGGCGCGACCCCGCCAAGCAGGTCATGCAGGTCGCTGGCGTGCTCCTCTTCCATCGCGAGAATCGACTCCATCATGCGGCGCGTCGTCGGGTCGTCTTCACCCAGCCAGCGGACGATCTCGGAGTACGTTTCGATGGCAATGCGCTCCGCCACGAGGTCTTCCTTGATGAGGTCCGCAAGCGTCTCGCCGTTACGATATTCGGAATGGCTGCGCGTGGCGAGACCCTCCGGGTTGAGGTTCGGGTCGCCATCGAGCTGCGTGATCCGCTCGCACACCATGTCGGCGTGGGTCTGCTCTTCGGCTGCGTGCTGGAGGAATTCGTCGGCCACGGCGTCCCGGGCAATGCCCTTGGCGCGGTAGAAGTGGCTCTTATAGCGCAGGACACAGACGATTTCCGTCGCGAGAACTTCGTTGAGCACCGTCAGGACGCGGTCTCGGTCTGCCTTGTATGCCTCGGTCACCGCCCCGTCGTACATCTGCGCACGGGCGCGCTGGCGGATCGCTTCGAGGTCTGCCTTGAACGGCTGGTGTGGGGCCTTCGTCTGTGTCATGGGTATGAACTCTCCTCTCGCCTTGGAGCTACTGGATCGAACGATAAGCAGCGCGGCTCGCGAACGTTGCATTCGACCCGACTGAGACATATCAGATCCGTGTCAGCAGATTCATTTTGTGCCTCATCTTGTGATGCGAGCGTTAGCCGCACGCGGGGCCGTGTAGCACCGCCCACACGAGCGCTGTCCGATGCTGGATGGGGCCGCACCGCAGCACCGCAGCAGCGCCGCGACCACTCGACGACTGAAGCGGGGCTTGGGCGGGAGCACCGGCGGAAAGAAGGACGTAATGGGCACTGCACCAACTCGCATCATCACCTACACCAGCGAAGACGGCCGTTTCGACAGGATTGCAACGGTGGCTGCGAAAACGGCCGCCGCCGCCGGGGCAACGCTCATCTATTACGACATCGACGCCGCCGGCGTGATGGGCTCGCCACACCCGACCTTCTGGTCCGCTGACAACGAGACGGCCGTCGCACGCGGCCTGCTCGACCCCCAGGAACTCGACACGGCCGGCAGGCACGCCGTATCCGAATGCGTCAAGGCCAGCCGCGTAGCCGGCATCGATGCCTACGGTTGGCTCCCAGATTCGCCGGGCGCCGATGCCCTGGTGGACTTTGCCGACGACCAGCACGCAGACTTAATCGTGGTCCCGGAGGAGCTCGCCGAACCAAACCTGCTCGACCGGCTACGGGGGCGTTCGTTACATGACGTTGGGGAGAAAACCGAGCGGCCGGTCATCGTCGTCAACGAGGCGGGCGAGACCGTCGACACCCAGTAGCGAGGCACAGCCGCGCCCGAGCCTGGCTCAGGCGGACACCATCATCGCGCCTTCGCAACCGGCCGTTCGGCCGCGCACCAGGATTGCTGACCCAGTCGGCCCGGTCGCCCGCCGACGATGGGTCGGAGCGGTGCTCGGGCCGCTATTCGTGGCCTCGCTTGCGGCCCTCTTGGTCATACCTTCGCCACGCGCGAAGGCCTATCCCGCGTTCCTGGAAATGGGCTGTAAGCAAGGCAGCGTCATCGCGTTCGGCGACAGCATCACGTTCGGACTGTATTCGCCGCCCGCGGACGCGTATCCCGTCCAACTCGCGCAGCTCACGGGCGAGCCGGTGTGCAACGCCGGCATCCTTGGCGATACAGCCCAGGCCGCCCTCCTGCGACTCAACCGCGATGTCCTGGAGTTCCACCCAAGGGCAGTCCTTGTGGCGTTCGGGACGAACGACTCCGGCATGCTCACCAAACCTGTGCCGTTGAACGAGTTCCGGGCAGACCTTGAAGCGATTGCGGGCACCGTAACGAGCCACGGGGCGGCGGTCGTCTTCCTGTCATTGCCACCGGTCAACGTGCCGCTGGTCGAATCCCACGACTTGAATCCCAGCCGCCACGCCGAGTACGACGACGCCATCCGCAGCGTCGCGCGAGAAACGCACGCCCCGCTGGTCGACCTCACGGCGGCCTTCGCCGGCAACCTCACCCTCCTCCACGACGGCGTCCACCCAACCGCCGCCGGCTACCTGGTGATCGCCCGCGCCGTGGCAAAGGTCCTTGCCGGCCGCGCAACTGGCGCCGGGCAGCCTGCAACCGGCTCAGCGGCTGGCGGCTAGCGTCCTGTCACGCGCCGCCGCCGCCGCGCGCACCATCGGGATAAGCTCACGCCCGTATTCGATCGCATCCGGCAGCGGTTCGAAGCCGCGGATCAGGAACGTCGTGACACCGGCGTCGTAGTACGCCATCAGCGATTCCGTGACCTGCTCCGGCGTGCCCACCAGCGCCGTCGTGTTGCCGTAGGCGCCGACCGCCGCCGCGATCGCGGTCCAGAGGCGCGTGTCGTGCACCTCGCCCTCTTCGGCGATCGCGAGCAGGCGCTGCGATCCGACGGCCTGCGGTTTGTACGCAGGGTTCGGCCGGCTCGTCGGCGTGCTGCCGACGTCCTTCGGCTTCCGCAGGGAGAGGATGCGATCGAGGTACCCACGCGCTTTCGTCCAGGCGGCTTCCTCAGTCGG